>JAQYVK010000581.1 GCA_030145585.1 Desulfatiglandales bacterium
GCTAATAGGAGATTTGACCCCCTGACAAACCAAACCAGGTGAGAAGGATGCAAAAAAACCGAATCCTTGGTGTCGTTCGACGCTCCCTAATCATCGGAAGAAGAAAATAATTTAGGTAAAACTCGGTTTTAGAGGAAGTACATGCTTTTAAATTTTTAAATTTCATAAGTCATAGGACAATGACCACGGGGCACCCTCTCGGTGGAAGGGGGGCGAAATCATAGCTTGCAAAAAAGATGATCAGTTAATAGAATGAATTTCAGAAGATTTAAGGGCGTGTCGCTTGAGTGGCCCCGCTCATTTTTTTCGATATGTCAGGCGTACACCCATCAGTTCAACCGACGGGTGTTACGCTGACGCTTCACACCTGCAGGTTACTTTACCGTTCTGAGTTTACATAATAATACAAAAACCCATTTGGAGGGAATATGGGAAACAAATATACGGCCGTTATTAAAAAAGATGATGACTGGTGGATTGGCTGGGTTGAGGAAATCCCAGGTGTCAATTGCCAAGAAAAAACCAAAGAAAAATTATTGGAAACTTTACGCGTTACTTTAAAAGAGGCTTTGGAAATGAATAAAAACGAAGCCCTTGCTGTTGCCGACTCAAATTATTCTGAAGTCGTATTGGAACTATGAAAAGAAGAGAGTTAACCCTGATGTTGCAAAAATCGAGGATGCCGGAGAACCAAGACGTCGAGGGTGAAGCTGTAGTATGCTACCGCGAACCCTCGGCAACGAAGGAGGTTCGATATCCTCGGCTTTCCCGAAGGGTAAAAAACGTGACAAATTAAGCAGTTTTTTCGAATTCATTTTCGGTGCTTTCCAAGAACGCGAATTGATAATGCCAAGATGTTTGTTATTATTCTTTATAGCCATCACTTGTCATGTTTTTTATGCAATATTAGGGCTCATTAATCATATATAATCCCATGGTTGCGAATTGATTAGAGAGGGAAGTCGACACTCATGGTGGTCTAATCCCGAACAGAATAAGAGGTCTTCAGTCCCCAGGCATACAGAGATTAATAATAATTTGGCAAAGAAAATATGCAAAGATTTGGGAATTCCCTCAGTAAAATAACACCGAATCGGATAGCCGGGAGTTTTAGCTCCCGCCGCCTACACCATCGCTCGTAAGACGCCACTTTCTTATGTATTTGTTAGACCTGACAGCCCTCCACCCAACGCCACCTGGCCGCCATCTTGCCCACCATAGCGGCTCGTCACCGACGGGCCGGCTTCACCTTGGTTCGTCTCACCATCCCTGTCGGGGCGAAGCCATCCTGTCGGTAGCGGGCTGGCGAAGACCGATCATCCCTATAACAAGCTGCAGGGTATTCTGGCGAAGCCGAATAAAATATCAGTAAACTAATTCACAATTCAAGATGCCGACGACTTAAAAAATGAAGCAAGAGTCAACGGCAGACTTGACCTCCTGATAGAAGCACAACTAGTGAGTAGCGGGATTTAATTCCCGTTTATAAGTCGCTTTTACGGATCGCCAAGAATCCAGTGCGCAAATGCACAAAAATTGATGGGCTCCCATGCAAAACGATAACATCAAGATCAAAAAAAAAGATTTTGACTACAAAGATATCATATTATGCTAAATTTGTAAAGATTGTTTTAATTGAATTAAAATGCTCAAAAGTTGATGAGAATTTTAATTGGATTTTAAGAAGTGTCTTAGTAGTAGGAGTGGGGTAGGGGGCTTCTACTTCTTGCCCGCCGTCTCTCTGGCGGGCTTCCCAGCCAGCTCTGTGGCTGGTTCGATATTTCGGGCTTTCGTGATAAAGGTTTTGCCTATACGGCCTAAAACCCAAATAATGTGTTACTAAAAGTATGCAGCCTTCAGTCTAAACACCTTCATCTCTATTAGTGAAAATTAGTGCAGATAAGTGGTTCCCCCTTTTCCATATTTACCATAATGAGTTTAAGTTTTTGGAAAATTTACCGAAAAATACTAATGGGGCTATAGGACCAGAATATACTCTCAGGACCGGTTCCAGCCCTTCTTTTTCTGAAAATGACTTCAACAATAAAAGGGTTAACGATGATACCAAACAAGATATCAACCATGACTAACCTGTCCCCAAAGGAAATTTATCATAAAATAAGTGACAACATTAAAAAGGTTATGAGAGGCCAGTCAGGAGCCATCAGAAAGATGCTCGCGGGTTTTGTCGGTGGCGGCCATGTCCTCTTGGAAGACTACCCTGGCACAGGCAAAACAACCTTTGCGAAAGCCTTGTCCAAATCCATTGATTCCCAATTTAAGCGTATCCAGTTCACGCCGGATCTGTTGCCATCAGACATCCTTGGTGTCTCTATCTTTGACCAGAACGAGAAGGCCTTTCGTTTCCACGAGGGTCCTATATTTACCCATATCCTGCTTGCAGATGAGATCAACAGGGCGTCACCGAGAACCCAATCGGCTCTTCTTGAGGCCATGGCCGAAAGACAGGTCAGTATCGATGGTAAATTGTGTCCCCTTGAAGATCCCTTCTTTGTTATCGCCACACAAAACCCGGTGGAATCTCGCGGCACCTATCCCCTTCCGGAGGCCCAAATGGACCGCTTCGGACTCCAGTTCAGCTTGGGCTACGTATCGCGGGAAGAAGAAGTAGCCATCTTAACAGACCAGGGTGAAAGTCATCCCATAGATGAATTGGCACCATGTGTCACCAGGGAAGATGTATTGGCCCTGATGCAGCATTCGAAGACCATACGTATCAGTGAAGAATTGAAGCGTTATATCGTCGACCTCGTGGGCGCTACCAGATCCGCCCAAGGGGTTCAGTTGGGGGCCAGCCCAAGAGCTTCCCTATCGCTAATGAAGATTGCCAAGGCCATCGCCTTGTTTGACGGTCATGAATTTGTCACTCCGGATCATGTACGGGAAATAGCTGTGCCGGCGATCGCACACAGGATGGTCATTGACCCTCAGGCGCGTTTTTCAGGTGCAACGGCGGAGGGAATTGTGGAGGAAATTCTAAAAACGGTCCCCGTCCCCACCTAATTGATCTTTTTGGTGGCGTGCATTTTCAAAAAAGCGGTACGGCTATACGATGATGAGACACATTTTATATCTCTGCTTCCGACTGGCATATACGATCAAGCAATGGATCAAAAGACGATTCACACCCGCAGGATTACTGGTTCTATGCGGCCTCATGGCTTCGGCTGTTGTCGGACTCGACACAAAGCAGACCATGGCCTATCAGGCCTTCACCTTTCTCCTGTTCCTTCTGGTTATCTCGGTGGCCTGGAGCCGCCTTTTCAAAACCCGTGTTGTCGCTAATCGAAAATTGCCGCAGTTCGCTACGGTAAAGGAGCCGCTCTCTTATAGGATCGTGTTGGAGAACAAAACACGAAAGAGTCTGGATGGTCTCTCTGTTTTTGAGAAATTGGAAGACCCGCGGCCCACTTTTAAAGAGTTCTTGGACACACAGGGATCGGACAATAAGCCCCGGAATCCGTTCGACCGGATGGTGGGATATCACCGATGGCACCGTTTGATTTCAAAAAAAGAGGCCGCCAAGGTCGAAGAACAACCCTTACCTTTGTTTCGGCCCCGGAGTGATCAAGAAATCACCGTTAGCATTGTGCCTTTACGCAGGGGACATTTACGTTTAACCGGATTTACAATAGCTCGCGTCGACCCGTTATGCTTGTTCAAATCTTTTGTTACCGTTCCAAAATATCAATCTGTCACGGTCCTTCCAAGACGCTATTCTTTCCCCCCGTTAAACCTGCCCGGGACGAGAAAATATCAGCCCGGTGGGGTTGCGTTGTCCTCCTCGGTGGGAGACTCGGAAGAGTTCATGTCCATGAGAGATTACCGTCCGGGTGATCCGTTGCGTCAAATACACTGGAAAAGCTGGGCCAAAACCGGCAAACCTATTGTAAAAGAATATCAGGATGAGTTTTTCGTGCGCCACGCCCTGATCCTCGATACCTTTCAGAAAACAAAATATAGCGACATTCTTGAAGAAGCCGTGTCTGTCGCTGCCTCTGTTGCCTACACCATTCAGACTCAAGAGTCCCTGCTCGATCTCATGTTTATAGGAACAGAGGCATTTTGTTTCACATCAGGACGGGGGCTGGCAAACACGGGAAAGATGCTGGAAATCCTTGCTTCCGTGAAGGCTTGCAGCGACAAACCATTCAGTTCCTTCTTTCCCCTGATCACGGAACGTGCTTCTCTTTTAAGTGGCTGCGTCTGTGTGCTGCTGAAGTGGGATGAGGAAAGGAAGAGATTTATTGCTCTTCTCAAGTCACTGGGCGTGCCGGTGCTCGTCCTCATTATCACTGATGAGAAGTCATCGCAACAAGTTGATCCGGGGCCCATGAAGGATAATCCGGAAAACCTACACATGCTCCGGATTGGTAAAATTCAAGAAGGATTGGATCAATTATGAAAATCCCGCCTCTCATCCTTGGTGCCTGCCTATTGTTCTGGGGATGGCAGATCGGGCAGTGGCCCTTGGCGGCCGTTATGGCCCTTGTCCTTGAAGGATCACGTGTTACCAAATTCCGGTTGGATCTTTCTCAGTCTGATTTCACACTCATTAATAACCTGTGTGTCCTCTTGTTCGTTGGAATGTTTGTTTATTTTTTGGTCTTCAGACGGTCGGCACAGGCCATATTGGTTGTTCTCCAGTGGCTCCCGTTAACGGTTTTTCCCCTGTTGATGGCGCAGGTCTACAGTACGAGCGACAGGATTGATATAAGCGCACTTTTTACATTTATCAGAAGGAAAAGAACCAAACCTAGGCATGACCGTCCTGCGACCATAAACCTTGCTTTCCCCTATTTTGGGGTCTGTATCCTCTCTGCCAGTGCCGCCAATGTAAGAAGTGATTGGTTCTACATGGGGCTGTTTGCTCTTATTGTCTGGGGGCTCTGGTCCGCCCGACAAAAGAGATCTTCCCCGTTCCTGTGGGTGATCCTGATGGTTGTGTCGGGGACGCTGGGCTATGTGGGACACGTGGGTCTTCACCATCTGCAAACTTCATTGGAGCAAAAGACGGCAGACTGGTATCTCAGCTTCTTCAGAAAGGACGCAGACCCCTCGAAAACGAGAACCGCGATTGGGGATGTAGGATCGCTGAAATTATCAGACCATATACTATTCAGGGTCAAGTCCGAGTCAGAATATAAGCGACCGATCCTGTTAAGGGAAGCAAGTTACGATGCATATCGGTCATCCATATGGTTTGCGTCACACGCACGTTTTGAGGAGGTCAACCCTCACAGGGGCGGCGCGACCTGGAAATTTCGCTCGGGTTCGAATGCAGACGGGAGCCTTATAGTCTATGCCCCCCTTAGAAAGGGCCGGGGCCTATTACCTCTGCCAGTAAATACCGTTGAAATAGCAAACCTACCCGTTTTACAGATGAAGAAAAACCGTCTTGGTACCGTTAAAGTCGAAGAGGGGCCCGGTCTGGCAACCTATAGGGTGCGATTTGATGATGATTCATCTCTTGGCGGCCCGCCCACTGAAACCGACCTGTTGGTTCCCGAAAGTGAAAGGGACGCATTATCCGGCATCATTCAAGATCTGAATCTCGCAACGTTGCCCCCGAAAAAGGTGTTAAAGCAGGTGTCTGCTTACTTCCAAAAGAACTTCAAATATTCTTTGAGCCTCACTGATGGAAAACAATCTGTTACCCCTTTGAGCGACTTTTTGGCTCGTTCTCGATCGGGACATTGTGAGTATTTTGCGACGGCGACGACGCTCCTGCTGCGAGAGGCGGGTGTTCCGGCCCGTTATGTGGTCGGTTACTCGGTTCAAGAATTGAGCAACGACAAAAAACTCTTTGTCGTTCGGGAAAGGCATGCCCATGCCTGGGTCCAGGTCTATTTGGATGGAACCTGGCAAAATTTTGATACAACCCCTGCCTCCTGGGTCCATATCGAGAAGGAAGAAGCGTCTCTATTGGAACCCGTTTATGACCTCTGGTCATGGTGTACCTTTAAGGTCTCAAAATGGCGCTGGCGTGAAAAGGGGGAGGGCCGTGGCCTAAAATATGTATGGTTGCTTCCGGTCGCGCTGTTACTGGTTCCGGCAAGAAGACTCTATTCCAGGAAAAAACTAAAATATACAGAAAAAGGCCGGGAGATAGCAAAGATGGCTGAGGTCACGCCAGGCTTGGATTCGGAATTCTATCTGATTGAGAAGAGATTGATGGATTCCGGCTTTATTCGCTATCCGGGGGAATCTCTATCAGAGTGGGTTAAAAGGATTGAAATCACGGGAGCTTTCTCTATTCCCGATGTGTCTTTGCATTCAATGTTGGCCCTCCATTATCGTTATCGTTTTGACCCGGAGGGCATTACACTGTCTGAAAGGACAAAATTGAAATCACTTGTGCATGCGTGGTTACATGATTGCAAGTAAAAGTTTTAAAGCTCAGGACCTAAACCCTGCACCGCCCTCCCTACACTTTTTTGCATTTCCCATTGTGCCATGAGCCCTGCACCATGCGCCGGTTTCTCTTTATTTATCCAGCTTAGTGAAAATTAGTGGAGATTCTTGCCCGCCGTCTCTGTGGCGGGAGTGGTTTCTTAGGTCTCTAGTTATTCTTCTCAAACCTCCAGTTCTCCGGATTCAGATAGTCCTTTCTAAGATATCCTTTCTGTCTTCCATTCTTGTCGTAGATATTGATCCTACCGGGATCCAAATAATCCTTTTTAAGCCAACCCTTAGTCTCGCCACTCCTGCTCTTTATGTTGGTGCGCCCGGTATCAATATAGTCCTTTGTTAATATGTCACCATCCGCTAGGAATGACATTGCGAAAATTATCAATAGCCATTTTTTCATAATCACCCTCCTTCTTTACCCGCCGTTATTTTTATCCGCCGGCTCTGTGGCGGGGTGGCGGGTTAGATGGCTTCTTCAGGCCCCTCGTCGACCCACTTCATGGTTCGTTTAACAGCTTTTTGCCAACCCGTATAAAGCACTTCTCTTTGGCCTTCATCCATTAAAGGAGAAAATAACCTATTTATTCTTCTGTGTTTGGTAATCTGGTCCTTGTTCCACAGTCCGACAGCCAT
>JAQYVK010000582.1 GCA_030145585.1 Desulfatiglandales bacterium
GTTTGAAATGAAAAAGAGTCTATGGATTACATTATTAATTGCCATATGTTTTGTTTTCACCAGCCCATTAACTGTTTCAGCCAAGCCGATCACATTAACCGTTACGACTCAGAATCCGGAGACCGGATGGGGGCAGGTTGAGGCCTTGAAACCCTGGTTGGAGCAGATCGAAAAAGCCGCCAATGGGAAAGTCAAGTTCAAGGTCTATTACAGCCAGACACTGAACAAGGGTCCTGACACCTGGAAAGCCGTAAAAGACGGCATCGCCGACATAGGTTGGTGCTTCCACGCCTACTGGCGGGGCATGACCGACCTGTCGGACGTCATCAGCCTTCCAACCCTGCCGTTTAATACATCGGAAGAGGCGAGCGCAGCACTCTGGAAGCTTTACGAAAAATTTCCTCAGGTGGCGGAACAGTACAAAGACAATCACATCCTCTTGCTGTATACCACTCAACCCTACTTCCTGATCACCACCAAGAAGCAGGTCAAGACCCTGGAGGATCTCAAAGGTCTCAAGATAAGGATGATGGGAGGTCCTTCCACCGAGATGATGAAGGCGTTGGGCGGCGTTCCTGTATCCGTCCCCATGCCGGGGAACTACATGGCCCTTCAAAAGGGTGTTACCGACGGTATGGGCGCCCCTTGGGAGGCGATAAACTCTTTTAGGCTTTATGAGGTCGTAAAGTACTACACCACCGGAACCAACTTTCCTGTCATCTATTTCTCCATAGCCGTCAACAAAAGGAAATGGGCCAGTCTGCCTGATGATGTCAAGGCTGCATTCAACGGTGCGAGCGGGTATATGGGCGCCAGGTTCTGGGGACGGAACTTCTTCGATACCGCCAGAGAGGCAACCATTGCCAAGGCGAAAAAGGGAGGGTATGAGATGGTTATGTATCATCTTCCGGAATCAGAGCAGGAAAGATGGCGCAAGCTTGGCGGAAAGCCGGTATGGGACAAATGGCTCGCGAAGATGAGGAATGAGGGTCATCCTGAAGCCAAAGAGATCCTGGATTACTTGTTAGGGATGAAAAAATAAATAGAAGATAGTGTTGGTCTGCTTCCCCTTCCCTCTCTCGCCGGGTGAGGGGAAGGGGAAGCTTTTTGTGGGATAATAGAAACTGTCTCGAAAATAGGAAAACTAGTCGAGGTCAAGGAGTTACTAAAGAGAACCGCAGAATATCGAATTAAGGAATAATGAATATCGAAGGAAAAAAATAAAAACTTCATAATTCAATATTTATTCTTCGAAATTCGGTTTTTACCCGCCGTCTTGTGGTGGGTTAAATTCACCCGAATCCTCGATCCCTTGAATCCTTTTATTCTTATGGTTCAAGCCGGACTCGGAGTTTGGGTGATTTGGCATGTTGAGATGGTTTATAGATAGGATCAGGAATAGGAAGATGTCGTTACAGAAGGTGGCAAGTTTTCTAACTAAATTCAACCGGCCACTCGTGGCATTTGTTAAGTACGTCGCGTTGTGGATCCTTGCCACGATGATGTTCCTTACCTTTGTGGACGTCCTCCTCCGCTATATCTTTAACCTTCCGGTGCCTGGCGCCACCGAACTGATCGAGTTTATGATGGGGATTGTTGTCACTTTCAGCGTGGCCTACACCGCCCATAAAAAATCACATATTGGTGTAGACCTGGTGCTGGTGCGCCTTAAAGAGAATACGAGAAAAATAATTGGCATTGTCACCAGTTTTCTCACCCTTATCCTGTTTATCCTGATATGCTGGCAGACCTACATACTCATCGGTGAAGATTACCAATCAACACTGGAATCCGCAGTCCTTTATATTCCTGTTTATCCTTTTATCGTGATAGTCACTATTGGATTTGTGATCCTTTGTCTCGTACTCCTGGCCGAATTTCTTGGTCTCTTAGGAGAGGTCGTATCGGAATGGACCCATTCATAGTCGGACTCATAGGCATAGCAATCCTCCTGGTCTTACTTTTTTCAGGTATCTCAATCGGCGTGGCAATGGCAGTGGTGGGATTTCTGGGCTTTGCCGTGCTTGTGGGCTTTTGGCCAGCCCTTGGTCTTTTAAAATCTGTCCCCTATTCTACATTTGCCGATTACAATCTCAGTGTGATTCCCCTATTTATTCTGATGGGATCATTCGCATTTGCTGCTGGCATGAGCGAAAATCTCTTTAACGCCGTATACAAGTGGATTGGGCATTTTCGCGGCGGGGTCGCTCAGGCAACGATCGTGGCTTGCGCCTGTTTTGCGGCCATCAGCGGTTCCAGTCTGGCAACCGCGGCCACTTTGGGGGCGGTCGCCCTGCCTGAAATGAAGAAATATAAGTATGATGACGGCCTGGCAACAGGAGCCATCGCGGCGGGAGGAAGTGTCGGTATCCTGATTCCGCCGAGTGTCATCCTCATCATCTATGGGATCATCACAGAGCAGTCCATCGGAAAGCTCTTTCTGGCAGGGTTTATCCCCGGCATCATGGAGACGGTTTTTTACCTCTTCACCATATGGTATCTCACCTTTTTCAAGCCACACCACGGGCCAAAAGGTCCAACGACGACCTTCCGAGAAAAGATCACCTCTCTCGGGCACACATGGGAGGTGGTCATCCTGTTTTTAGTGGTTATCGGCGGGATCTACATGGGCTGGTTCACAACCACGGAGGCTGCCGGGATCGGTGCTTTCGGGACATTTTTCTTTGCATTCATCAGAAGAAAAATGTCCTGGAACGTGTTCAAGGAGAGCATTGTGAATACATGCACTACCACAGGTATGCTCTTTATGATCATCCTGGGGGCCATGATCTTCGGCTATTTTCTTTCTGTGTCCCAAGTGCCCAGCAGTCTTGCGGGTACTGTGGCTGATCTGCCGGTAAATCGCTATGTCATCCTTGGTATTATCCTGATTATTACCCTGGCTCTCGGTTGTGTGATGGATTCCATGGCTATTGTTCTCCTGACGATTCCCGTATTTTTTCCCTTGATCATTGATATGGACTTCAATCCCATATGGTTCGGGATCCTCGTGGTCAGGGTAACCGAGATGGGATTGATCACCCCTCCCGTGGGTCTGAACGTCTTCATCATAAAAGGAATCTCAGGTGTCCCGATAGGGACCATATTCAGGGGTGTCTTTCCACACTTGGTGGCGGATGCCATTCAGGTTGTTTTCTTGGTTGCCTTTCCGCAGATTACACTTTTTCTACCGAATCTGATGAAATGAAGACGCATAGCGCATAGCGCAAGGGATAGTAAACGGTAAACAGTGAACGGTGAACAGTGAAAAAAGGCTCAGGGCGGTAAATGTCTTTGAAGATTTTTTCCCCCATGAGCCTTGTGCCTTGCGCCACTTTGCATATGTCACCAGATCTGCTAAAAATAAAATCGATAACAATCTTGCTTCATGGTGAAGTAATGAAACGATAAAGACGAATATTAGGAGGAGGCATATGGGAGATGTAGAAGTTTATAATACGGTGGTTTGGTCGGCAGGGGCGGGATGTCACGGAAATTGCGGCCAGAAACTTTATGTGAAAGACGGAAAACTCATCAAAGTAGAAGGGGATGAGAATCATCCCTGGAACCAGGGTAGGGCATGCCCACGGGTTTTGGCGTTGACGCAGTATGTGTACCACCCCGATAGGATTACCACTCCCCTAAAGAGGGTCGGGAAGCGGGGAGAAGGCAAATTTGAACCCATCAGTTGGGATGAGGCTTATGACACCTGCGAAACAAAGCTGAAGGAGATTCGCGAAAAGGATGGCGCGGAATCCGTCATCTTTTGTCAGGGTACCGGGCGGGATATCGGCGGGCCCATTTCATTTCTTGCCTATAATTTTGGGAGCCCCAACTGGTGCCAGCTCGGTCTTTCCGGGCAATCCTGCTATACCCCTCGACTTGGGGCCATGAAGGTGACCATGGGTGAATTTGCCGTGACCGATTGCTCTCAATTTTTAGAAAAGCGTTACGAAGATCCGGAATACGAGGTGCCCAAGGTCATCATGGTGTGGGGAACAAACCCTACAACGACGGATCCGGATGGGTTCTTTGGCCACTGGATTGTGGATTGCATGAAACTCGGATCCAAGATTATTACAGTCGATCCCCGGCACACATGGATGACCACCAGGGCCGCCCATCATCTACGACTCCGACCCGGAACAGGGGGCGCCCTCGCCCTTGGGATGCTCAATGTGATTATCAATGAGGACCTCTACGACAAAGAGTTCGTCGAAAAGTGGACCTATGGGTTTGAGGACCTCAAAGAAAGGGTTCAGGAATATCCGGTGGACAAGGTGGCGGAGATCACAGAAGTCCCTCAGGAGCAAATTGTTGAGGCTGCCAGGCTTTTCGGGACCAGTAAACCGGCAGCAATTCATTGGGGCGTTGCCGTTGATATGGAACCGGAAGCCACATCCGTTGCCCAGGCCATT
>JAQYVK010000583.1 GCA_030145585.1 Desulfatiglandales bacterium
ATGATCGAGCCCGTGGCCAAAACTGTCCACATGCTTTTCAACGATCCCGAGGCATTCCTTCACCTTAGGTTCGCTCTTGAAAAGCTTCTGAGAAATCTCCATCTCTTCCTTTTTATCCGTATAAAAAAGCAGCGGCGCCATTTTGGAGGCGATGCGTTCGGACAGCCTTTTAGCCTCCAGGTATTCGCCACTCAGCATGTTCTCTTCTCTATCGGTTAATTAAAACTCAACATCGCGATCAAAGTCAGCGTCACTCAAGGATGGGTCTGAAAGGTACTCGTTTTTAAAAGTCTCTGTAATTTGATCAAACGGAATGTCCGCGAACTCCCCGCGATATTGAATGTATTCCATGTGTTTATTCCCCTCGAGGTCAAAAGGGTGGTAAATGCTGTCGCAACGACCGTCAAAATCGAGCGGTTTTAGTTTAAATCGATGGCAGAGCTCGATATTGAATGCCGGTGTTGCCTTCAACCAGACTCCGTTCAAATAGATTGATGTATAGCCATGCCAGCGGAAGATCTCATCTTTCATAAGCTTCCGCATGCGGGCGGTCGTCAGATGGTTCCGGACATCAGCAAAACCTAATCGGGCCGGAATCTCCGCGGCTCTGCAACAGGCAGCGAGAAGGATAGCCTTTGGGACACACCAGGCGCGGCCGTTATTCAAAGTCGTGCTCGCACGGAAACCTTCAATCGACGGCTTGAATGAATATGGGTCATAAAGAATTTTATCGCGGACCGCATAGTAAAGTTTGATTGCTTGATCCCTGGGAGTCATGCAATCACCCATTTGCTGTTTAGTGAATTTTATAACCTCGGGGTGATCAGAGTCGATGGTTGGTGTCGGTTGAAGATATTGACGCATCTTTGAATTCATCTGGATTTACCTACTCCTTCAGGTATAATAACGTACATGACATTTACCGAATTTAACATTCTCTCCATCGAAATAAAGGCTATCTTCCCTTACACCTTGGCTGTACACTTGATCTCGATCATGAACTCCGGAAATGCCAGACGCTGCACCTGCACCATCGTGCTTGCCAAGACAGGGTGCCCTGAATAGACGTCTTTTCTGATCGTGACCACGGCTGCCATGGCCGCTTCCATATCCGTCACAAAGAGGACCTCATCGACGACGTTCTCCATAGTCGCACCATACTGAGTCAAGATCTCCTGTACGTTAGCATAGGCCTGGCGCATCTGGACAGCCATATCTTCAACGCCAAGGATATTGCCTTTATCATCATGACTCACTTGCCCGGAGAGATAGATGGTATCACCCACCTTCACAGCCTGTGTGTAAGCATACTCTTCTTCACCAGGCATGTTAAAGCTCTTTTCCTCTTTCTTAATTGCCATAATCACCCCCTTGTGACCTTCCCTCAATGTTTTTCGTTATGGTTTGATCTCAACTCGATAATGGCAGCTCTTGTCGCCTTTTGTCAGGAATTCATAAAATTGCAATCTTGTATTGGGGTTTATGCCGGAGACCAATCCTTGTCCCATGGCCGGCACCAAGCGAGTGCAAATTTCAGGCTCTTTTGAAAAGATCTCTGCCACCGGACAAGTAGTGATGTGTTTTTCAAAACCCGTAGGGGAATTTTCAACATATCCATCCCAATAGTTGGCCATGGATTCGTCCACTGCATCCAGTATTTTGCCTATAGCCTTGCAGTCCGTTCCTGTCTCCTCCAATAGGGCGCTTTTATCGGATCCCAACCTTGCTCCTGCCTTATAGAACTTTTCTTCGAGTTTCCTGATAAAGTCTTCACCGCATAACTCTTTGCCGGTTTTGAACATCATTGTGACCCATAGGGCCAGCCCCTCAGTCCAATTTTTGTAAACCTGTTCCATTGTTCTCCTCCTTCTCTACTCTCCCATGTCGAATTTCAAGTATCAGTCGCCTGGGTCCGATCCTCGCCATTCGTGGGGCCATGAGGTCTCTCATTAAATTAAGACAAATTTGTCATTAATGGCTGACCCCGTTCACTCGCTTACACAAGATGTATACACTCGATGATCAGGTTATTTTATTTTTTCCACAGCCTAAATTTGAATTGTGTCCACTTCAGCTATTCCCTCAGTTATGTTGAGGATAGAAACGGTGCCTAATCTTGACTCGTAATTGGGAAGAGTAGCACTCCCGGGGTTTAAGTAAAGGGTGTTTTCAATTTTTAGCGATAATGTCTTATGAGTGTGGCCGAACACAACAATATCCGGAAGAGTTTGATATTTTTTTAACTCCTTCAAGGTATCGTCAAAGGATAGACGACCACTGGAATAAAAGTCTAAAGGAAAAAATTGGTGGGTAATCCATATCGAAAGCCCCGCAATATGAACCACATGTTTTTCTTTTACTCTCTCGTCCTCGGCCTTAAGTATCCAATCATCATCTCCTCTTGCAGCAAGCACCGGCGCTATCTTTTGCAGGTCATCAAGCACCGATAAAGAATAAATATCCCCTGCATGAAATATGTGATCTACACCCTTAAAAATCTCCCTCACTTCAGCCGGGATTTTCTCATTATTGTTTGAAATATGAGTGTCTGAAATCAAACCGATACGCATTTAATCAACCATTTTAACGGGATCAGGTGTGCTTTTGGTTCACCTTAAAGTCTCATTTCTTTTTTCAACGTGAGAATTACGGGAGACCCTCTGCAATCCGAAGGACGTCTTACCGTAAACACTAATTCGTGTCATCCAGATTCCCACCTTCGTCGATCTTATATAACATGAGGTCATATTAATTTTCAATCTAATTTACCGCCCGACACTCAACAGCTTCCATTCATAACTCCTATTTATGGGTGGACATTAGCCGGAGTTTCTTCTGTCTACGGAAACGGCGCTGGATTGTTGTGGAATTTTGCATGAATTTGTGATTTACTGAACTTCACTCGTGGTGCTTTTCTGAAAAGTGTCTACGGTTTCGTAAAAAGCCCAGGTGCGTTATGTCCCGCTATAGCGGGATGCCTATCCCGCCGTGGCGGGATCACTGCGACGTAGGCTAACTACACCTCATTCCTGAAAATTTTCAGGCCTTGATCTTGAACATTTTACAAAACCGTCTAAATTCGGACTTTTTACGGGTTTATCAGTGTTGTTTTTTCCCTCAAATGAGATTGCAATGGCTGGGATTCCACAAGTCTTGTGGTCTTTGTTGAACTTTTTTGGATATGATAACCTTCTTTTATGTCTGAGTGAGTGAACCATAGGAGGAAAGGATGGACTTTTTACCGGATCGATCGAAGGTCGTTATGCGGCATATTCTCGAGCAACATGCCGCCCAATTCCCGGAAAAGGAATGTATCCTCTTTGAGGACGGCGAGGTCTGGACCTATGGGCGTGCCCTGCAGGAGGCCTATCGGGCCGCGAACGCTCTGGCTGAATTGGGGGTTGAACGGGGGGACCATGTCCTCATTTTTATGCCCAATTGTAAGGAGTGGCTTCGTGCCTGGTGGGGGGTGATCTTCCTGGGCGCTGTCATGATCCCGGTCAATATGGCCTATAAAGGGAAGATGCTCAGACATGTCTGTCGGGATTCCGGAGCCCGCCATATAATCACCAAGCCAGATACGGCTGAACGGGTCCAAGCCCTGAATCTGGAACTGGAGATCGTTGATCCATCCCTTCTGGAAAAGGGCGCCGACCACGCGC
>JAQYVK010000584.1 GCA_030145585.1 Desulfatiglandales bacterium
AGTTTGTACTTGAGAAGGGCCTCCGGGATACGGTACCCGTAATCAAACCAGGTGTATTTGATCTTATTTCCGTTTACACCACCCTGCTCATTGAAGTATTTGAATGCCTCTCCCATGCCGATGGCGTAATCCTTACCTACATCAGAGGTGGCACCGGTGGTATCCATGATACCGCCGATCTTGATTGTCTTAGCCAGGGCAGACGCGCTGAAGCCCATGATTAAGGCCGATGCCAGAAACAATACCAGGATCCGACTGAAAATGCTTTTCTTCATGATTCTTCCCCTTTCCTTTTTGAGAAATTCAAATTGCTCAGATTACGATCGATGATTTATTGATACGGAAAACGCTTCACACCTCCTTTCTAATAGGAAAATGGCCAAAGATTAAAATAATTCTTGATCTGCCACCATCGATAGGCAAGTCCATTCGGTTCATAGATCAAGAAAGCAACAATGGCAAGTCCAAAGGCGGACTCTTTGATATAGGCGAACTTGATGAGCAACTGCGGGTAATATTCCGAGAGAGGAATGACCGCCATCTGGAGGAGTTCCATGATGACCACCATAAAGATGGATCCGAAGATCGCCCCATGGATGGAGCCGACCCCTCCGATCAGAATGACCCCGACCAGCCAGAGGGACCAGAACCAGGGAAAGTGCTCCGGGCTCAGGGCGGCGGTGTTGCTGACCCAGAAGGCGCCGGCGATCCCTCCTAAAAATCCGGCAACAAAAAAGGCGAGAAGTTTGTACCACACAATATTGATCCCGAGGGCCGCGGCGGCAATATCATTATCCCTTATGGCGACCCAGGCCCGGCCGACCCGTGAACGGAAGAGATTTGCCATGATAATCACCATTAAGGAGAGAAGGACGGCCATTAAATAATAGCGCTCGACCTCCGTATCGATGATCGAGGGCCCGATCTTGATCGTCCCCGGAGGCAAAGAAAAGGCCTGTCCTCGGCCACCGATCTTGCTCACATATTGGGTAATCACAAAATCAACGGTAATGAACTGAGCGGCCATGGTGGTAAGAATCAGGTAAAACCCTTTGACTTTGGCAGAGGGTAACCCGAAGAGGACGCTCCAAAATCCGGCTACGACGGCCGCAACGATGATACTGATAGGGTAGGCTAGGCCCCAATTGATGAGTAACTTGGGCCAGGGGAATTGGAGGACCAGCAGCGTGCTCGTATAGGCCCCCACGGCGAGGAAGGCGGCATGGCCCAGGGTGATCAAACCCGTATAGCCAATCAGTAATTGGACACCCAAGGCCCCCATGGCGGTGTACCCGATCATTGTGCTCACGCCGACCCAATACTCGGAGGCGAGCAAGGGGATGCCCAGAAAGACGATGGCCAATAAAAGCATCATTTTGCCTTTGATAAAATTGGACTGCCACCACCCCTGATCCTGAGAGTAGTCTTGGTGGTAATCACCACAGGGTAACCAGACGCCGGACATATAATAACCCCTTAAGATGTTAAGTGACTAAGATGATTTGAATCGAACAAATTTGCCTATAGTTGTGCGAAAAAAAAGCCTAATATGCGAAATATGAAATTCGCAACACACGTGGAATACATAAAGGATTTAATTCCCCATTCCGCATTCTGGTGACTGTAAGAAATTGAGCCTCTACAGTCACCCCTTCCCATTTCTCTTAGACCCTCTCAATTCTTTCCCATCCCCACAGGCCAAAGGGCCTGAACAGGAGAAAGACCACCATGACCACAAAGGGCATGACGGCTTTGACACCTCCGGGGAAAAACTCGTCGAGGTAGGTGCCGGAAAGGTTTTCGAGGATGCCGATAGTAATGCCTCCCACGATCGCTCCGGGAACGGAATTGAGTCCGCCAAGTACCACGGCGGGGAGCACCAGCAGGCCAAGATGGCCTATGGAAATGTTAACCCCATTGATGTTTCCTAACAGGGCCCCGCCCACACCGGCACTCATAAAAGCAATGCCCCAGGCCGCAGCATAGACAAACCGAGCACTGACCCCCAGGGAGAGGGCGGCTGTTTCATCATCTGCTGTGGCCTGCATAGAGAGGCCCCAACGGGTGTACTTAAAAAATGCGACAAAAATGATGAGAAGGACAATCGCCAGGAGAAAGGACCAGAGGTAGACCGGAGATACTTTAAGGTAACCCAGGGTGATCGGTTTGATGGAGAAGATAGGCGGCGTAAAGACCCGTGTGTCGGTCCCCCAGATAAATTCCACCACACCCTTGAAGAAGAAAGAGAGTCCCACGGTGACCATGATCACCGTCAAGATGGGCTCACCAATGAAGCGGTCTAAGAAGATCCTCTCCGTCAAAAAACCGAGAATGACCCCTACGACAAGAGTCAAGATGACGGAGAGAATAAAGGGGATGCCCATCTGATAAAATGCGAGGGCCACGTAGGCCCCAATGAGAGTCAACTCTCCCATGGCCAGATTCAGGACGCCGGAACATTTATAGATGAGGACCCAGCCGAGGGCGACGAGGGCATATATCCCGCCAACAAGGATACCCGAAACCAGCATCATCAAAAAGAGTTCCATCAGTTATTTCCCTTCTTTGGTGAATCGTGAACTAATCACGCAAAGAGCAAAGCGCATGGCGTATAACCTTAACATGGTTTTATTTGTTTAATTGGTTTACAAAGAAGAATATTCCCATCCAATCAAACCAATTGAACCAACGAAACTAATCGAACCAATAAAACTATTCTCTCCGTGCGCTAAACGCTTTACTTTGTTCCTCCGTGGTAAAAAAGATCCGAATTCCGGTTTCCGCCTTCCAACCTCCGCCTTCTGGATTCTGTCTCCTGTCTCCTGTCTCCTGTCTTCTCAAACATTAATCTTCTGTATGCGAAGATCGGTTTTGATCCGCTGCTCCCTTCCATCTTCATAGGTGATGGTCGTATCCATGTGGACCTTATCCGCATCCGAATAAAGGGCTTTTAAAATGTCCTTGTAACGGTCTTCCACAAAACCACGCCTCAATTTACTGGTTCTGGTCAATTCCTCGTCATCTGCATCAAAGGCCTTGTATAGGTTGACGAACCTGTTGATTTTTGCGGGGTCGGGCAGGTCTTTATTCGCCGATTCGATCTGTTCCTGAACCAGATCGCAGACCAGGGGTTTCTGGGACAACTCCTGATAGCTGGTGTAATTGATCTTTTTTTCATCAGCCCATTTCCCCACGACCGAATAGTCGATACACATCACGGCTGTTACATAATCTCGGTGATCCCCGATCACCCATGCCTCCTGCACAAAAGGGCTGAACTTGAGTCTGGTCTCAAGATATTGCGGGGAAAAGGGCCTTCCATCTTTTAAGGTCATGACATCTTTCGATCGGTCGAAGACCACCAGATGGCCGTCCTCGTCAATAAATCCCCTATCCCCGGAGTAAAGCCATCCATCCACAAGCGTCTTCTTGGTGGCCTCCTCGTTCTTGTAATACCCCAAGAACACGGAAGGGCTTTTGGATATGATTTCCCCATCTTCAGTGATTTTGATTTCGGTCTCCGGTATTGGGGTTCCCACCGTGTCGAATTTCACGTCACCGTCCCTATGCACAATGGAAATACCGGCAATTTCTGTCTGACCGTATATC
>JAQYVK010000585.1 GCA_030145585.1 Desulfatiglandales bacterium
GTATTCAAATGGGAGAAAAGGAAAGAAATATGCGATTGAGTGAGCTCATCTGTCTATCGATGGACTGCCTAGGAATGGCTGTATCAATTATCGACACGAAAGGAATTCTCCTTTATTACAATGAAGAATCAGCCAAGATTCTTGACCGAAAACCTGAGTACATCGGCAAAGATATCCACTCACATCACAAGAAGGCAGGGACCAATAAAAAATTTAACAAGATGCTTCAGGAGTTTTCGGAAGGGAGGACAGAGCCCTTTCACTATGAGGCCAAGCCCTATGGAGAGATCATTCTCGTGACGCTGACACCCATTATAAAAGATGGTCAGTTTGTCGGAGGTGTTCAATCCGTGCGACTTAAAGATGAAATGACACCAGATTAATAATCGGTCTCGATCTCATCCTGTCCATAAGTAAATATTTATGCCTAAGGGAAAGGGATCCGATCATTTTTTCCTATCAAATACTGGCTCTCCATAATCTACCTGATTAATAACCCTAAAAAAATACTTCGCCCACTTTAATTCTTAAGGAATATGATTATTTTGTATTCATTGATTTTAAAACTTATTGAATTATGGACGAAAACCGGCTGTTTGGTGTGATCTGGCCCAACAAGAAAGGCTGCATTCTAATTTCTGAGAAACACATGAGATATGGAGCAAGACAGACGAAGCGAAACAAAAACCCAATATTCCATCATTCTATTACTCCATTATTCCAATTGAGAACAAAGCGAACTAAATTCTAGTAAGGAGGCGCATTATAATGAAAAGAACTATAGTCTTTTATATTTTAACTGCAGTTGTAGCGATTATTACGTTTGGTTCCAGTGCCGGAATGGCGCAGGAGAAGGGTAAAATCGTACATGATGCCGAGTATTATATCCTCTATGCGCAGAATGGTCAGAAATGGGACGTCGAGGATAGAGAACTCGATGCCAAACTGGCCGAACTTCGGGCCAAGCATGGTAGGCCACCCAACCTTATCCACATCATGTGGGATGACACGGCTTACGGGGACGTCGGTATCCCGGCCATCCAGAAAGTCCGCGGCTTAGAGACACCTCACCTGAACACCATGGCCGAAGAGGGCATCCTCTTCACCCACATGTACACCGAGGTAGGCTGTACTCCCAGCCGGGCGGCGTCGGCTACGGGACGTCTCGCGGTCCGCAGCGGTATGTACAACATTGGCATGCTCCGGGAGATGCATGGGATGCGTGGCGAGGAGGTCACCATCGCCGAGGTGCTCTCCCAAGCAGGTTATGCCACCGCGTTCCACGGAAAATGGCACCTGGGCGACATCGAAGAGAGTTACCCTCACAACCAGGGCTTCGATGAGGCCTTCTTCACCGGCTACAACCAGATCCTCTCTCTATGGACCAGTTTGGGCGAAGGGGCCAACGCCACCATAGGGCTGATGGAGGGTATGCTGCCACCCGATCCCTACAAGCTCGACGACACCTTTGTGACCAAGGGTTGGGTGTTGGCTGCCGAAGGAAAAAAGGGTGAAAAGGCCCGCCAGTGGGGGGACAACACCCACGATACCTATGTGAAGATGGATCCCGAGGCGCAGCGGCGAACCCTGGAATTCATTGAAAGAAACGCCAAAGCGGGTAAACCCTTTTACATTGCCAACTGGCCCAATTTGGCGAGCTTCCTTCCCAATCCGAAGAAGTGCTCGCAGGCCCGGAGTCTTTTGCAAGACGGTCTTCAGTGCAACATCGACCCATTCATGGGTAAGCTGATGGCCAAGCTCAAGGAACTCGGCATCGCGGAGAACACCCTGGTCATCGCTATGGCCGACAACGGACCTATGGCTCACAACCCACCCCCCGGGCTCGGTATGGCCGAAACCATTTTCCGAGGGGGAAAAGGTGACTTTCTGGAGGGTGGGGTGCGTGTACCGGCCCAAGCTTGGTGGCCGGGCGTTATTGAGCCGGGTCAGGTCGTGGGTGACATCATCCACGAGACAGACATTTTTACCACGTTTGCTCGTCTGGCCGGGGCGACCCAATATATCCCGACTGATCGCATCGTCGACGGTATCGACCAGACAGCATTGCTCTTAAAAGGCGACACCAAGGGTCGCAGGGACTACGTGTTCATCTATGCAGGTCCCATGCTGGGTGCGACCGTCAAAGGGAATTATAAGCGTCATTGGATTTCACCAGATCCAACGGGCGAGTTGAGCGGTATCGGAGCCGGATTCTTCTTCCTACTGGCTGATCCCCGCGAAAAGTCCCCCATGCTGGTGAACCTGATCCACCTCAAGAGCCCGTTCAACCGGATGAAGCTTCGGCACGAGCTGTGGAAGAGGGAGTATCCTGATGCGAAGGAGGTCCACGGCATTCCCTGGACCGGCATCGAAAACGCTTCACCCGAGGTCCGGGCCCTGGCCAAACCGCCCTTGGACTTGGAAAAGTTGCCTTTTGATCCTCTTGAGTACATCAAGCACCTCGATCAGCTGACCTTTGATCCGAATATGGACCCAGGTCTGGGGCGGTAGCGTATTTGATTGTTGACAGAAACGACTATCCCGCCCGCTAAAGTGGATGTGTTGTAATTGGCAAAGCGATGAATATGGCTGTTTTGTCATTCCGGGCTTGACCCGGAATCCAGTTCTGTTTCAAGGCCTTACGTTTTTGGATGCCGGATCAAGTCCGGCATGACAGATATAATTCGAGCATTTTTTTGAAGTGTGACACAGTCTCAAAATACGGAGCGGGGAAGGAGTTTATTTTTGCGATGTTGATGCGAACCATTTACTTTTTAGTCATGGCGTTGGGTCTGTCTGGTATCGGGTTAAACTTCGATGCCAACGCACAGACCCGATCCGGCGTAAAACTTGTATTGCAGATAACGATCGACGGTTTGCGTGCCGATCTGCTCGACCGCTATAGGGCAGGTTTCGGCCAAGGGGGTTTTCGGTATCTCATGGAAAATGGCATCCACTTCACCAACGCCCATTACCAGCATGCGAACAC
>JAQYVK010000586.1 GCA_030145585.1 Desulfatiglandales bacterium
TTTCTTTTGCGAGCCATGTTGAGCCTCTTACTCAATGATATCTATCTCTTGGTTCATTAATCCGCCTTCCCGGATTCCAAGGCCAGCCAATGGGTCAGGATCTCTGCGGGATTACACTTGGTTAATTGGTAAGGATATTACTCTAATTGAGCGTAAACAAAATCGAGAAGGATTATTATAAGGATCATCTCCAAAAGAGTTGGTTGATATTGGAAGTTAAAGGATTCAAGGATTCAAGGATTCGAGGGGTCGAGTGAATTTAAAATCGAATATCGAATTTCGAACAAGGCTTCCGACTCGGAGAGCCTACGCCTCGGAGAGAATGTCGAATTATTAAGTTTATTTTCCCCTTCGTTATTCGTTATTCTTTATTCGATATTCTGCGGTTCTATTTAGTAAGTCTTTGAACCCTCGAACCCCTGCCCGCCGTCTTTTTAGCGGGCACGACCCCTTTCTCCCAACTGAACAACCCTCGTCTATAAGACGAGGGGTTCTAATTCGGTTGATTAAAATCAACTATTGCGTCATGCCGGACTTGATCCGGCATCCAGAATACCTAGTTCCATCTTTCCTGGATTCCGACTTTTATCCTCCTTTGGAGGATTAGCCGGAATGACAAGTCGCTCCGCGACATTGGAAAATTTGCTTCGCCTGAAGGCGAGGGTTTTCAACCATCCCCGAAAGGGACACTAATTGGGAGAAGAACATATTATAAAAACAAATCAAAATCAAAGTTTCTTACTCACTAACCCCTTTCATCACATACTCACTACTGGTTACGGTGGAAAAATGGAAGATTGGTCTGTCAACACGCGTTAATTTAAGCGGGCAATGGGTTATGCCGGCGGGAACAAAAATGAGGCTGCTTCTGGTGATCGTGTGTTTTTCATCCTCAAACCAGAACTCCACTTCTCCCCCCAAATCGTAGGGATCTTCATGATTGTTACCAAAAAAACCGATAATTTCACTCGAGTCATGGTTGTGGGCCGGGAGTGTGTCCTCCTCGGTTTGGGGCTTTAAATACCAAGACACGTTCATTTGAAAAGCACCCTCTACCACTTTATCGTCCATCCATAAAATCCGGGTTGCCCACTTCGCATACTGGGCATTAAATTCCGCGCCATAAGGCGACTTCAGATCTGTTACAATATATTTTCCGAATTTAGATTCCGACATGCTTCAAATCCTCCTTTTTTATTGCCTTTAGGTTTATGGCCTGCTCACCCTTGCCCACTGTTCCTCCCAGTCATATTGGCCGGTTCAATCTAAACTTTCTCCGCCTTACCAGGCGGCTTCGTAAACCTTAAAGACCTCTTCGGCCTCAAAGACCGGTTTGGGGTAAAAATATTAAATTCTAATGACAAATGTCAAAGCCCAAAACAAATAATCACGAAACCAAGAAAGTTCGAAAGCACGAATTAGTTAAAGTCTTCGGACGCAGATTAACAGGACCTACACGATGTATTTAAGCATTGAGAAAAAGATTGTTTAACATAAAGGGAGACGGTTTCAAAAGAATAATGAACTCGTTCATTATTTCTTCGAAGACCAACTCCGCCGCGACGCGGGAATGTTAAGCAATCATATTCACTCTTTATCCTGAGCTCGTCGAAGGACTGGATTCAGTTTTAGACTCAGTTAGTGTAGATTAGTGGTTTATAATTATTTAACGTTTACTGTTCACCGTTCTCCGTTTATTTTTTTCAAGGTTTCCCTATTTTTGTTTTGGGGTATCGAGCCAGGTACATGATAAATGCTGAAAATGCCGCCAATAGGGCGAATAACGTAAAGGCCGTCATATAGCTTCCTGTCGTGTCAAAGACCCAACCCGCATATATAGGAGATAAAATGGTGAATGGGGTTTGAAAAGTCATCGAGGTCCCCTCGATTGCTCCGTAGGCCTTCCGCCCGAAATACCTGCCTCTTATGATAATGAATAAAGGTCTTACCGCTCCGTTACCAAAACCCAATAAAATGAGTAATGGGTACAACATGAATGTGTGTGGATAGATGAGAAAAGACCCAATCCCCAAGGCTTGAAAAACATAGTCCCCTACAAGCAAGAACCGCAAGTGCTCTTTGCGGGTACGGTCGGCGATAAGGCCACTCAGCAGGCTAGACGGGATTGTGAAGACAATCATCATCGCCATCAAACTGCCCGCAACAGTGGGATCGATCCCAAGATCGGTTATAAAAGGGATACAATGAAGACCAAAACCGGCATGCACAATCATCCCGGAAGCATCAGCCGCAATGAGCATCCAGTAAGCCGGGGTTTTCATGGCCTGTCCTAGGGTGTGCTCTCTCTCCTCAAAACCTGAACTATTTGAAGAATCATCATCCATCAATGGAAATTGTTCTGTTGTAGTGTTCTCTCGAGTTTTTGCGCCATCAGGAAACAACCCATAGTATTCGGGGCGCCTTTGTTTTATGGTCATCCATACGAAGGGCACTGTTATACCCATCACGCCTGCCCAAATGAGGCAACTTGTTCGCCACCCATGGGTCGAGATCATCCAGGTAATGATCGGCAGGCATACTGCCGATACAATTGCGATAAGAATAAACCTTATCGCGAATGCTCGGCCTCTTTTAGTGACGAACCAGTCGATCAGTGCCTTGTCGGGTGGAAGGGTTAGGGCCAATGAATTTCCCAAACCGATGAGCACACCCCAGGTGACATAATAGGTCCAAAGGGAATTGACTCTAGACATTAGAATCAGCCCGCTTATCATGAAGCCGAGACCCGAAAGTATGATCCACTTTGGCCCGATTCTATCGCAGAACCACCCGGTCACGGGCGCCATAATACCAAATTGCAGACTTCGAATTCCTGAGGCTCCGGAGGTGACGGCCCTGGAGAAGCCGAGTTCTGCACTCAGGGGCTTGAAAATGGCCGAAAACCCCCGGAGGTGAAAAGCATGGCCCAAGCCTGTCGTCATACCGGTAACCCATGTCATCCACCACCCCAGATATATAGGCTGCGATGTTTTCTTTCTAGCCAATCGATATCCTTTCTATTAGTCACCTAACCTGAAGCCATCTCAAAAATGCCAAATAGTCCGATCTCTGTGCGTCCTGCCGTCCGGCTGAAAGTCCCTTTCAGCTAGACGGCTTAGAAGAAGTCCCGACCTGTGGTCGGGTTTCTTCAGATCTTATAACGTGCTTGCGCTCGAACTATTTTTCTATTTTTGAGGTGGCTTCTTATCAATTCAACCCTAATCGATCATAGGCAGAAGGGAGAAAGATGATAATAATTTTTAAACACTGAGTTTTTCACGAGCCTTTTAAAATAAATTTGACTCTATTATCAGTGGAGCTTCCCCGCACTTCCCCCCACTTAGCGGGATCTTCGACGGAGCGGACATTGTTGCTTTTTACATAAAGCGGATCATTGCACTACAGGCGGGTGTTTTTGCCACACCCCGGTAGCTTTTTCAAAGGCATGGGCAAGTTGAAGCACACCGAAGTCATCGTTGTGTCTTCCAACGATCTGCATACCCACAG
>JAQYVK010000587.1 GCA_030145585.1 Desulfatiglandales bacterium
GTAATGGATATGGTGAAGAACATGGGCTTTAAACGCGTAAGCTTACAGACAGAATCAAGAACATGACCCTGCAGGCAAAATCCTTTTATGTTTCTTTTTCAATTCATGCACTTGTGTTTTTCTGTTTCTTTATCCTGAGCACGAAGATCGCCTCCCCGATTCAGACCGTGCTACTCGATTTCAGCCTGGTAAGCGATTCCGGAGGCGCCGGAAACCCGCGCGGGTCCTTACTGCGTCCAAAAGGTTCAGCAACGCCCGCACCCGGGACCCCACTGCCCGAAAAACGGGTACGGACGGAAATTTCCAAACCGAATCCGGTCCCTCCCAAGAGCCCTGATTTAAAGAAGCTAGTGGCAAAGGCTCCCTGTTTGCCGAAAGCTCCCGTTCCGATCCGTCAAATCGAAAAAAAGCCCCGGCCAAAGCCCGTCGTTGATAAAACAGCAACGCCTGATGACACGGAAGCAAAACCCTGTGAGAAGGCATCTGAGACCGCTGCACAATCTCTGAAAGAACCGGCATCCCAAACAGCCTCGGAAGGAACACCGGCGGAATGTCTTGAAGAGGATAGTTTTGCCCGCGAAGGCTACGGCCTGCCCACCGGGGATGAACACGCGGTTAAAGACACCGGTCTCTATGGCAATGGAACAGCCCAGGGACGCTATCTCAGCAAATACTTTGGCAGCATCCGCGATATGATTATGATGGAATTGAGATATCCGCCGATAGCCAGGAAGAATGGGTGGTCTGGAGGGGTAAAGATCTCATTTCTGGTTTGTGAAGATGGTGACGTCCGGGATGTCAGAGTTATTGACAGCTCCGGCTTTGGTGTGTTGGACAGAAATGCGATCGACACGGTCAAACATGTTGCCCCTTTTCCGGTTGCACTGACAAAGACTGAGGTCATCATGCCTATCACATATCGATTAGAGTAGAGACATCCTCGGCCATTAGGGACCGGAGTGATGCAGCCAAGGAAAAACGGACGCTCAGTTAAGAAGCCAATCTTTGATGTCTGGCGCTAAGATGAATAATCGATCTGGATCAAGAGCATTTGTGCATGAACCGTGGCTTCGGATCTTAATGATTCCTCTTTTTTTGCACCAGTCCGATGAGGCCGAACAGACCGGAGCCCAGAAGCATGAACGTTGCGGGGATTGAGACCTTCGGGTTCCCAATTTGAAAACCCTCAGCTCAGGCCGGCCTTCCAGGCAAATGTGCGAGTGAAAACTTCCCACGCGCTCGTCCAGGTTGTCTGCTACAGCCATCTTTGGATTCTCCTGCCCTTGCCCCTCGCAGTTTATACCCTCTTGTCATAAACATGGATTTTCATGCTCCTGAACCTCATGCAACGCCTAAAAGTCCGGTACAAAATCCGTAAATATCATCGGATAGGTGGCGATCAACGCAAATATGAGGAATCCTGCCATAGAGAATAGGCAGAGACGTCTCTGTAGGGCAGGAATCAACCTCGAAAGGGATGCTGGACCCTTCAGCCCTTCGATCGCGCCCGTTCCCATTCCCGTAATGCCCCCCAGAAAGAGGAAGATATAAAGCGGATATCCGATGTAGTGATAATCATTCTGGAACAGACAAAAGGGGCAGTGATGGGTGGGCAGTTCATAATAGTAAAGCGAAATAGAGGAGATCACGGCAACCAGAGACACCACTGTCGTCACCCCGGCCAGCAGACCGAAGACTGCAGGGCCTCTCCCGGTTACAAGGACATCGATTCCCACCCTCAGTGTCAGGATTAGGGCCACATAGAAAACGATCATTGTGCGGAAAGGGGGAAGTCTCGCCATGTCTCCTGTGATGCCTTGTGTTTCCTCACTGAAAATGGTCCCACAGCAGGATGTCATCACATCGGCCTCAAGTCCCATAAAGTAGCAGGTCTGAAAGATGGTCTCCAGGCCGATCATTGCCGTTAAGAGGATCAGAAGCTTATACTTCGGACGTATCAACGGGTAGTCGTGAGCACGGTTGTCCGAGTGATTGACGATCAGCCACACACCGCAGAGCACGAAGGTAATGATTTTGAAGACCAATGTAATGTAGCCCCAGTTGTTGACGTTAAGGGACCCGGCCGCACACATTGCCCCCACAAAGAGATCGTGCATGTGTTGCGCATTATAGATGAAAAGGATAAGGGAGAAAAGTTCGAACCCCAGCAGATAACTGAAGATCGTGGATATGAGATAGGTCTTCCGCTCAAGGGCCAACTGACGTTCGCTCCCGCTTTGGATATCCCAATGTCTCAGGATCCCAAGAGCCGTGACAAGGGCGTAAAAGGCGAAGATCGAGACCAGCAGGGAGCCCGAAATCAACGCGATGATCGCAGGATTTAGTAACATATTGGGTTTCAGTGTTCGGTTTTCCGCCTTTGGCGGGATTCGGGTTTCTGTGTTCGTGTTTCAGGTGTCTGGGGCGTTGTAAACCTTCTTAAACGATCTTCCCGTCCCTCATGGAGATAAGCCGGTCTGCGACCGGAGACTCAAACACCAGGGCGTCATGGCTCGCGATCAGAATTGTCTTTCCTTCTTTCCTAAATCCGGCAAAAATATCCAGAAGCCCCTGGGCGAGTTCAGTGTCCAGATGGGCGGTGGGTTCATCGGCGATGATAATGGAGGGCGTATTGATCAGGGCCCTGGCAATGGCGACCCGTTGCTGTTCCCCGCCGGACAGGTGCTCCACCGGTTCCTCTGATTTTGACATGATTCCGAGCTTTTCCAGAAGGGAGACCGCACGATCCCTGATCACCCGATATTTCATCCCCGTGGGATAGGCGGGAAGCATGGTATTTTCCAGCACCGAAATTCCCTTGATCAGGTTATAATTCTGAAAGATGAAACCAAAGGTCTCTCTCCTGGTCTCCGCGGCAAATCGTTCGGGAAGACTCGTGATCTCTCTCCCGCTCAGCCATATCCTTCCGGATGTGGGTCTGGACATGCACCCGAGGATACTTAGAAGGGTGGTCTTCCCTGACCCGCTCGGCCCTATGAACACGCTCACCTCATTCAGCGCCACCTCGAGGTCGATCCCCCTCAGGGCCTTAAATTCATTGGATTTTCCACCATTAAATGTCTTCTTTATGCCCGATAATTGAATCACAATGCCTCTAATTTCTGAATACTCAAATCAGGTTCCAGCTGTCAGAACCCATGAACACTGAAATCTTTCTTCTCCCTGACACCTGAACACTAATTCAATGTCTCATCACCAAGTCCGGTTCTGTGATCGCAACTTTCCACGTGGGAACGATGGTTAACAGTGTGTAAGGCACTACGGTCAGGAAGAAAAGAATCGCCAGCTGGTACGGATTGACCGAAGGCCTGAGACTGAATTTCGGGTAGAGTATGGACCACCCCTTTAAAGCATGCTCAAAAAAAGTCGCGGAGGCGAAATAGACATGAACATAGGCGGCGATCACTCCCAGGAAAAAGGCGGAGAGCGAAATGACCACCCCTTCCCAGAACTTCATCATCAGCACGTCCGATGTGTCCCAGCCGATGCCTTTCAGGATGCCGATCTCTGTTTTTTCTTCAGCGCTAAGCCCCGTTGCCTTGTCCCATGCAAAGATGAAGAAAGCCAGAAGGGCCCCCCAGAGCAGAACGATGACGTATCCTCCGCGCCAGTCGAAGAGAGAAATATAGGTCCGGATGATTTCTTTTTTCAGGATGGGCCTGGTGTCCGGAAGGGCCTTTACGGTTTTCATCATGATGGTCTGAGACTCCCGCTCATTCCGAATGTTAACGCTGAGATCGTTCGCATATCCCTCGGGAATGCCTGAAATCTTCCGAAAGGTGGATTCAGACATGAGGATCAGGTCTGCGGAGACCAGGTCGGTCTCGTCCCCCATCGTATTGATCGCCTTTAGAAGTATCGCCTCTCCGTCATGAGTCTTAAAATACAATTTACCTTTCCAGAGGGGTCCCCATGTCCTGAGCACGCCTGCACCGGTCTCAACGGTGTCATCCGGCTGAGAGAATTCTTCCGGAACCATGATGGTGTAATTAGTCTTGGATGCCGGATGAAAGTAATAACCCCAGAGTCTGGGTCTTACGGAGGAAGTCCCACGGATCTGATCGATCTTCTCCACGTAACTTATGGGAATGAGTGAATGCCTGCCGCCGACAACACGTTGGACAATCATTTCAGGGCTGTCTTTCAGAACGCTCTCCGCTTCCTTTCGCAAGGCATGGGTAAAGAAGATGACCGAGGAAAGCAGAAAGATGATCAGTGCGTAGATCATCAGGAGTGAGAGATTCCTCACCTTTCGTCTCCATAACGAGGAAAGGGTGAAGTCCAGAAAGGCGCGTTGTCGTTCAATCCATATCATATCAACCCCCAGATCTTCCGAATCCCACAACTCAATGACCAATGACTATCTTTTCAGCAAATGCTCAGGCGGCAGCACCAATGACCCGGACGGAAAGTGTTCCAGGGCCATTGGATAATCCTGAAACGGTGAGTGAAGGTCGGCCTGGGAAAGATGCCGGGTATATCGAGCTTCGGTAAAGAGACAAAGATCCGTAAGTCCGAGTTCCCGAACCAGGTGTTGACGTTTCACAAGGCCCCTCTCGTAATCAACCATTTGAAGGCGGGGATGCATAAAGATAAGTCCTGCCATAACCAGGCCGGCCACAAGGAGAAATATCAGATATGCGGTTGATTTTCGAACCATAATGACCACCGACTGCCGATCGCCGTCCTCTGGCTTTTGATCTCAAATTCCGTATCCGGGCGCCCTCAATCCAGCTTCTCGATCTGTTTAGGTGTGATCTCCCTGAACCTTAGGATCCTTTTTCCTTTGTGATCCTTCATGAAGGTTCTTGCATCCTCTTCCATCGCCATAGGGATGAGTTCGTGCCCCATGGGGCCGTAGACATCGCTCCCCATGACGAAAAAGGACTTCCTGGCGTCGATCATTTTCATATCATAGTATTCCGTGACATAGACGGCCGCTATATCCTTTTTATTCTTTCCAGGCCTGTATTTTTTAAGATCTAAGTAGTATCTGAACAGGTCCTTTGCCCCGTCGAAGAATGCCATTGAGCCGTCAATAAAGATAATCTCGGCAACCCAGTCCGGGTACTTGTAGACGAACATTCCGCAGACCGGACACTTGTCTTTTTCGGAAGGCTTCAAAGGGCCGATTTCCTTGGCATTCCCCGTCACAACCCACAAAAAAATGATAGTCAACATCCACGTGATGATTCTTTTAATCTTCATAATCTTATCTTCCGCCCCCCTCGTTCACTCAATGCCATTCGTTCAGGTTCTCTGCCTCCAGCGGGATTAAGGTTTGGGTGTGAGTTGAGTTTTCAAGTGTTCGGGACGGGTATAGTCCTGACACCTGAACCTTGCTCACTTTTTGTTCATACGCATCTCTTTACGTTTTTCCCGGATCATCTTTGTATCCTTGTACATATCCTCATAGACTGCTGCCATGGCCTCCTCGAATCCGACAATTTTACCCCCGTTTTCCTTAAGACACGCCTCTGCGGATTCTTTATTACCAAAGGCCCATTTGGCCCGCTGGGTCATCACTCCAGGTTTGTTTCCGCCGATGGTCCAAAGCGCTGTTTCCGCATCGATTAGCTGCTTGGTGTTATAGTCCCCTACCCGGATATTCACCGGTGCCTTATCAATATGTACGGCCATATCCACGGCCGCACAATGAATCGAGCAGGTCCCTAATGCTGAACCGTCATCGTATTCCACATAGACGCGAGAGTGGGCGAATTTCTCCCGGTCCATTCCGCAATAGATACAGGACGGGTGCTTCGAAATGTCTTCCTGGGCAAAAGCCAGGTTACTGCAGGGTGCAAAGGGAATCACGTCCATACCGGTTAAAAAACCCAATACCAGAGCAAGAATTACTAGTTTTTTCATACAATCCTCCTTATTTATAATATAGGTTTGGTTTCAGGGCAAACGAATACAGCCGGCGGAACTTTAAAAAGAATGGTGTCCGAAGTATACCGGCAACCCTTTTTACGGATAAATATCCATTCACTATATTTGTTACTGGAAAAAGACATTTGTCCCTATTCCCTCTTTCGGCCAGGTCGGTCGGCATGCGGGTTCCCGACAGGGGAAACCTCAAACTGGAACGCGGTTATCCCGAGCTGCCTGTTAATGATTTTTTCACTTCGAAATGCCATTTCCATGTTTCATAAATTCCAGGATAAACCAGCAATTCTAAAATGAAGGAGGTGAAGATACCGCCGATCATGGGTGCGGCAATCCGTTTCATGACGTCCGCGCCGGTCCCGTCGGACCACATAATTGGGATGAGTCCGATGGACATGGTAGCGACTGTCATAAACTTTGGCCGGAGACGCTTGACCGCACCATTAAGGATTGCCTGTCGTAACTCCGTGATGTTTCGAAGGCGGCCCTCACTCTTTGCCTTCTCATACTCTAGGTCAAGATAAAGTAGCATGAAGACGCCGGTTTCCGCATCGACCCCAAGCAAGGCGATGAGACCGACCCAAACGGCAATGCTCATATTGTAGCCGAGCAGATAGAGGAACCAAACAGCGCCCACCGCCGAGAACGGCACGGCCAGTAAAACGATCATTGTCTTGGTGATGGATTTCGTACTTATGTAAAGAAGAAGGAATATCAGGAACAGCGTCAGAGGAACGATCAATGTCAGATGCTCCTTGACCCTCTGCATGGCCTCATACTGCCCTGTCCAGATCAACGCATAGCCGACCGGAAGTTGAAGGGCATTCCCCAACATTTTCGAGGCCTCTGCAACATAACTTCCCGGGTCTCTGCCTGCAACGTCGACATAGACGTAGCCCGTGAGAAGTCCATCCTCATTCCGGATCATGGATGGCTCGCTGGCTACCTTGATTTCGGCGAGTTGATTCAAGGCGATCTGTCGCTTACCTCCCAGGGAAGGGACAAGTATCCGTCCGAGCGCACCGAGGTCCGTTCTGAAGTCCGGCATATAGCGGACATTGACAGGATAGCGCTCTCTGCCTTGTATAGTGGTGGTGACGTTTTCGCCGCCGATGGCGTTCAGCACGACTTTCTGTGCCTCCTCGATGCTCAACCCGTACCGAGCGAGTTGATCTCTTTTCCACCAGATATCGAGGAAGTAGCCGCCGCTGGTCCGCTCGGCAAAGACGCTCCGTGTCCCTTCAACAGAGATGAGGTGTTCCTCGATCTGAGCGCCGATCTGCTCGATTACCTTGAGATCGGCTCCGGATATCTTGATCCCCACGGGAGTTCTGATGCCGGTGGTGAGCATATCGATGCGGGCCTTGATGGGCATGGTCCATGCATTGGACAGCCCCGGGATTCTAAGGGCGTCGTTGAGGCGACTCACGAGTTCCTCTCGCGAAATTCGGTCCGAAGTGATGTGTCGCAATATCCTCTTGAAACCTTCGGGCGCCCATGAGGAATACCAGGTGTCCACCTCCCGCCACTCCGACTCCGGTTTTAACATGACCAACGTTTCAAACATGGAAAGCGGCGCAGGATCGGTGGAAGTATCGGCCCGTCCTGCCTTGCCAAGGACACTGTCCACCTCGGGGAACTGCTTTATGATCCTGTCGGTCACCTGAAGCAGTCTTTGCGCTTCGGTGATGGAGATCCCCGGCATGGTCGTCGGCATGTAGAAGATCGTCCCCTCATCAAGGGGAGGCATGAATTCCGAGCCTAGATTGAGAAATGCGGGCACCGTGAGGAGTGATACCACTACGGCTATTTCGATAACGCGCCATTTGTGCCTCAAGGACCAGGATGCGATCGGTTCATAGAGCCTGATCAGACGGCTGCTGATGGGGTGTTTGTCCTCGGACCGAATCGTTCCCACGAACACGGCATTAAAGGTCTTGCTGAGCCAATGCGGCCGAAAGCCGAAGTTCCTCACATTTGTAAACAGAAGCCTGAGCGCCGGATCTAGGGTGATAGCCAGAAAAGCGGCGACGATCATGGCGAACGTCTTGGTGTAGGCCAGGGGCTTGAAGAGGCGGCCCTCTTCGGCCTCAAGTGTAAGCACCGGCAAAAAGGATACGGCAATGACGAGCAGGGCGAAGAAACTCGGACCCGCGACCTGCTTAATGGCATTGATAATCACCGCACGATAGTCTCCCTGCTCGCCTTTTCTCTGCCACTCTTCCAGTCGCTTGTGGGTCTGCTCGACCACGACAATCGCCGCGTCCGCCATTGCACCGATAGCAATGGCGATGCCGCCGAGGGACATGATGTTGGCGGTAA
>JAQYVK010000588.1 GCA_030145585.1 Desulfatiglandales bacterium
GGTTCAAGTGCGAAAGGTGCTGACTGTAGATGCTTAATATCTCACAGTCAGCCAAGTGCTGACTGTAGATGCTCAATTTCTTACAGTCAGCCAAGTGCTGACTGTAGATGCTCAATTTCTTACAGTCAGCCAAGTGCTGACTGTAGATGCTCAATTTCTTACAGTCAGCCTGAGTGGGATGAGAGAAGTACACCATGATGAGTTTAGGTAACACAGATAGTGTGATTTAAATAGGGAGAGACCAATGGAGCGGATATCAAGACAATATGGGTTTGATTTCGATGTAGAGAGGTGTGTTCAATGTCACGCATGCGAAGTGGCTTGTAAGAGTTTCCACGATGTTGAACCGGGAGTCAAAAGGAGGCGAATAGCAAGCGCCTGGGAAGGGCAATATCCTGATGTCCGGAATATGACGCTCTCTTTGGCCTGTCTGCACTGTGGGGAACCGGCCTGTCAATCAGTCTGTCCGACCGGCGCGATTCAGAAGCGCACTGAAGATGGCATTGTGATGGTCGACCAAGCTAAGTGTATTGGTTGCCACTGTTGTTTTTTGGCCTGTCCGTTTGGTGTGCCGCAATACGGTGAAGACGGAAAAATGCAGAAGTGCGATCTGTGTGTCAACCGTTTAGATCAGGGGAAGGAGCCTCCCTGTGTCGCAACCTGTCCCGCGGAAGCCCTTCATTTCGGGACCATGAATGAGTTGGCGGACCGGGCAACCGGGAGGCTGGCCCGAAAACTCCTTTCGGCCACATCTCAGGCCAGGATCAACGGTAGTTCACCCTGAAGGAAAAGCCGGATCTATAAGGAGTATATCCGCGGTGATTCATATAGAGTAAATACCTAGGCGAGGATTGGGACCTGTAAAGCCTGTGCTCGTAATAGTGTCTTTGTGACTTGTAATTAAAATAGGTTTGTTTATACCCATGTCTATAGTAATATTCGTCAAAACTCGAGCGGTAATAATGACCTCGATAACCCGGGCCATAATAACGATCGGGAAATCTACGGTAGGAATAAGTTCCATAGGAAGCAAAAAGCGAACGATATTTGATTCTTGATATTCCAGGACGGAGGTCAAAAAGTAAATTGGCCAATGGATCTCGTGGAGCCAACCTTGTGAGAGAATTCAGGCCCCGGTCGAGATACCCTCGATCGAGATACCTCAGATCAAGGTAATGATCTCCGAAAAAGAAGCTCGATTCCCCTGCTGCATTGCCGCCCAACATCAACCAAGTAAAAACGATTGCAAAAAAAAGGATTTTTTTCTTCATTTACATCGCCTCCTTAGCATGTCTTACTGGCCTCATTATTAATATAATCATATCAGGACCGAATTGCCTACTGGTTTATGTCATTAAATCATTTTTTTTCTGTAATTCCTGAACGACTGTTATACCCTATTGATGTGAGGTGAAATTAAAAGCACTCTTTAGCCGGGAGTGTAGCTCTGACTTATGTAGTTATTTCTTTTTTAATTAAAACCATTTATATTAATTATTATATATTCTTCAGATTTTTCAGGCATCCCTTCGATATTGAACATCCACAGTTAAGTTATTGATATGAAATTTTTGAATGAATATTTATATGGACAAAGGGAACTCATGATATAGATTTATTAGAAACCATCTCATAAATAGAAAAATAGGTCGAGGTCAAGGACGGTGCAGGAGGGTAACCGGAGGAATATATATAAATATTTCGAGGATTACGATTCAAGCCGGACGATGAGATCGGGCTATTTGGCATTTTTGAGATGGCTTCTATTAGCTAATAGGTCATCAGACCGATGATTGCCAAAAGGAAAGAAAATGCCCTCCAAAGCGTATGTCCATGGATATTCAGATCGAGAGAAAAAGAGACTCGTTGATCAGGCAACGACCTTAACGGACCTTTTGCATAGAGACACGTTTTTTCCTTCCGGTTCTACTGTACTCGAGGTCGGTTGCGGGGTAGGGGCTCAAACAGTGGCTCTGGCACGGTTCAGCCCGGATGCAGAAATCATAGCAATAGATATATCCCGGGAGTCCCTTGCAATCGCGAAAAAACGGGTTGCAAATGAAGGACATACGAATGTGATATTTCAACAGACCGATATTTATCATTTACCGTTTCCCGATGCCGGTTTTGACCATATTTTTTTGTGTTTTGTCTTGGAACACCTCAGAAAGCCTCATGAGGCTTTGGGGCATTTGAAGGCCACGTTGAAGAGAGGGGGGACCATTACGGTTATAGAAGGCGATCACGGGTCGGCATATTTCCATCCGGAAAGCAGGCCGGCGAATAGAGCCATTCAGTGTCTAATCGATATTCAAGCCGAAATGGGGGGGAATTCACTCATAGGACGCCAGCTTTATCCAATCCTGTCCCAAACAGGATTTGAAAACATTGCCGTTTCACCAAGGATGGTCTACGTGGATTCGAGCAAACCTGGGCTTGTCGAGGGATTCACCAAAAACACTTTCATTGCTATGGTAGAAGCAGTGCATGATCAGGCTATAGAAAAGAATCTCATCGATGAAAAGACCTGGCAGAAAGGCATTGAAGATCTTTACGCCACCACAACGCCGGATGGCACTTTTTGTTATACTTTTTTCAAAGGAACAGCCGCAAAAGGAAAAGCCAAAAAAGAAATATTATAGGAGGCGAATAATGAATCGAGGAATGATCAAAACGATCATCATATTACCGGGGACGGTGCTTGTTTTTGTCCCGGCAATGATCTTGCTGATTATGAAAGACTCGAATTTCCATCACGACATAACCACCCCTGATCAGATTCGGTTCTGGTTGGCATTATTCGTCGCCGCTTTCGGACTAGTATTCAGTGTCTGGACGTCAACACTTTTCAGAAAGGTTGGGGAAGGGACCCCCGCGCCTTGGGACCCCCCTAAGAAGATGGTTATCCGCGGCCCTTACCGCCATGTGAGAAACCCGATGATCACCAGCGTGTTGATCATTCTTTTCGCTGAAGCCATTTTTTTTCAATCTTGGCCCATAGCTCTCTGGATGCTGATTTTCTTTGTGGGTAACACTATCTATTTCCCCTTGGTAGAAGAGAGGGGTCTGGTGAAACGGTTTGGAGAGGACTACCTCAAATACAAGGCCCACGTGCCACGTTGGATTCCGAGACTGAAGGCCTGGAAACAAACAAATGATGTAACTGCTCAGGTAGATAGGCTGTAGGCATTTAGGCTGAAGGAGAGACTCATGCGTGATCATCCGAAGCTCAGAGCGTTTGAATTGGCTGAGGAAGTGGTGCTGCTGATCTATCGAGCTACTAGAGAATTTCCTAAGGAGGAAGTATATGGTTGACTTCCCAAATGAGAAGAGCGGCGATTTCAGTTCCATTAATTGTCGTTTGATATTTGAGATGTGACATTGATTTTTTTGTGTTCTTGCCCGCCGGCTCTGTGGCGGGTTCAACTTATCGCCTGTCCGCCAAAGCTTCAGCGGCGGCGGGTGCTTTCGCCTGCCCAGTTGAGGGCGTAGCCTATTCAACCGGGGTGATTGGCTTTTTATTTTTTTCCCTGTGACTCTGTGAACTCTGCGAGAGAAGGTTTTGGGTGCCCTGCTTCGATCAATGCGCAAAAACTAATAGCCTTTAGCCTACAGCCTAAACAACCTGAATAGTTACCAAATGATAAGGAAGAATTGGGAACTGGATGAAGCGGCAAAATGAGGCTTTCAATGCTCGGACTCCCTGTCCTTTACCATTTCTGAAAGGGCATTCTCCAACCTTGAAGCCTCCTCGAGAATGATCTGAATATACTGGCCTCCGGTTGAATCCGGATCGAGGGATGCGGCCAATTTTCGGGCAAGACCACCAACGACCGATAAAGGGTTTCTGATTTCGTGGACCACGGCCTGTAGTGTTTGTGAATGGGATTCCTGATCCTCATCAAGAGAATCAAATGTCGGTAAAGCATGAGGCTGGGTCATTCCTTCCTCATTGAACATTTTTTCTGAAATCCGGCTTAGCGCCCTGTTCGCTTTCTCAACAATTTCTATCAGGTCCTTTTCTTTGCTCATTTCGACGCTCAGGATACCGGATAGTTCCTGCACCTGGAAGAAAGTGAGCACAAGAATATCATGAATAACATCCCGGTCGAGACCAAATGACTTTTCAGCCTCTTCAAAGGGGAGATGAAATGCCTCCGATGTCGGGACCACAATGCGTGAAAGGACCCTCGCCTGTTCGTAGAGTGTTGCTAAAGGAGGAAGATCCCCTGTAGACAAAGGGCTTTCGTAGGCCATTTGACACTTGATGATAGGCTCCGGAAACTGCCAATAGGTCAATGCCGCTTCACCAATCTCACGATGGCCCATACCGTATTTCTCTTTTTCCCAGGCGATGAGATCTTCCAAAGGCTCCAGTTTAAGGCTGGCCTCCTCGGATTTTCCTTTGATAAAGATATCAAAAAAAATAAGAAGACCCACTTCCGTGATAAAACCCGCGACAAAGGCCTCATCCGGGTCATGAGTCTTGAAACGATCGGCCAGGGCCCTGGCTATGAGGCCTCGGTAGAGGGAGATTCGCCAGAACTCTTCGAAGTCAATGGGGCCGGCTTTTCCAAAAGGTAACGTATCCCTCAAAGAGATGGTTAGGGCCATGATCCTCAGACGCCGAAAACCGACTTTTACAACCGCCTGATGGATCGTGGTGACAGGATTCGAGGTCCGATAGAAGGCGCTATTCGCCAATTTGAGAAGCCGAACAGCCAGGGAAGGGTCTGTCTCGATCAGGTCGGCCATATCCTTTGCCGACGAGGTGTCTTTTGAGGCCAGCCCCACGAGTTTGAGGGCGACAGGGGAGAGAGCGGGGAGGGCATATCCCGATCTCAAACGTGTCAAGAGATCTGGTGGTATCTCTTTTTTCATATCCCGTTACGGATTGGAAGGATGATGAAGGAATTAAAGCTTCTAATAAAAGAAGCTTTATTGCAATGGCAAGCAGTATAAAAAAATAACGGTCGCAAGTCAAGGAGAAGGCGTTCTGAAGCAACTTTCCTATTGACTTCACATAGTTGGGTATTTACGATGTGGTTTGGTCAGAAATGTCGGAGTTGTGATGAATCCCAGGGGTATGATTTGGGATTTTGCCATGGAGTCATTGACATTGGCCATCTATAGAAGGAGGGGAGAATGATGAGTGAAATTTTTTATTCTATAGACGACGAGGTGTTTGGCCGATTTCCCGGGTATGTGCGAGGAGTGGTATTGGCATACGGCGTATCCAATGGCGACTCACCACCGGAGTTGATTGCCATGTTACGCGATGCTGAGGGTTCGGTTCGTGATCGGCTTGAAAAGGATGGGTTGGCCGACCACCCCCGTATTTCCTCGTGGAGGGAAGCTTATCGTTCTTTTGGGGCGAAACCGAGTAAGTTTAGGTCCTCGATCGAGGCGATGGTTCGCCGCGTACTTAGCAACAATGAATTACCGACCATAAACACCCTTGTGGACATTGGTAATGTTCTGTCACTTCGACACTTGGTGCCCACGGGCGGGCATGCAATCGATGAGGTGGAAGAGGACATCATCTTGCGTCCGGCCAATGGAGAAGAGACGTTTGTGCCATTCGGATCGGATCAGGTTGAACATCCTATTCCTGGGGAGATCGTTTTTGTGGAGGGCAATACGGTCTTAACGCGTCGATGGTCTTGGCGTCAAGCCAATCATACCCTCACCTTGCCTACAACGACCGCAATCGAGTTCAACGTGGATGGACTCCCTCCGGTCCCGGAGTCTGAGGTAAAGAACATCTGCCAGGAAACGATAGATATGGTTGCCCGGTTCTGTGGTGGGGACATACGTTTCGAAATTCTTAGTCGGGAGAATCCAAGGATCAAATTGACAGAGTAAAGAATCCCACTCGAACCAAACTCTCTGATTGATCCGGATAGGCATTTGACCCAAAACAGGGGCATGAGAAAAAAATGGAAAAGTATAAACAACCCTCGCGCTGCCCATGGGTGGACCTTAACAAACCGGAATATATCGATTACCATGATAGGGAATGGGGGGTTCCTGTCCACGATGATAAGTTGTTATTCGAGTTTCTCACGCTGGAAGCCGCACAAGCAGGGCTGAGTTGGTATACCGTGCTCAAAAAGCGCGAGAATTATCGCAAGGCGTTTAATCAGTTTGATCCAAAAAAGATGGCCAAATATGATGAAAAACGTATTGAACTGCTCTTGGGAAATCCCGGCATTATCCGAAATCGACAAAAAATCATGGCAGCCATCAATAACGCAAAACGTTTTTTGGAAGTCAAAGAGGAATTTGGCAGTTTTGATGCTTATATGTGGCGGTTTGTTGGTGGGAAACCGGTCGTGAATGAAATTAGGATGTTGAGCGATTACCCGGCGACTACTCCGGAATCTGAGGCGATGAGCAAGGATCTGCGTCAGCGGGGGTTTAAATTTGCGGGTCCAACGATATGCTATGCCCACATGCAGGCCACGGGCATGGTTAATGACCACACTTTGGATTGTTATCGAAGACAGGAGATTATTGATGAATACACATAGAATCCTGTCCCAGAGTTATTACCTGGAGTAAGATATTGTTTATCTTGTCTTGAAAATAGGTCACGGTCGTTTCTTCGATTTCCCAACCACCCTCTCGCTGCGCTCGTTAGAGACATCCGCCGTCGCTCCCTTGGAGCTATGGCGGGACAGGCAGCGGCCACAGAGGGAGGTTTCTTTTTCCTGATCGAGAGACGATCAGGGGAAAAAGCTCAGCCCTTCGGGCAAACCCCGTCCCGCTAACAGCGGGACTGATGATTTTCATTTGCCGTTTTCGGCCCGCCAAGCTTGAGTGGCTTGCAATGGCGGGTTGGAATCCCGGCAAATGAAAAAGATAATTTCTCTGCGATCTCTGCTTGCCTCGCCATAGCTGGCCCACCGATGGTGGGCAGGCGGCGGCGGGTGCCTCAAGTGAGTGAAACGAACGGGTGGTGAAAGCGAAATCATTTTTTAAGGGTAAAGATCATCTTCCAATATTAGACCACAGATGACAGCTGAGAAATGACAAATCACAGTTGCGAACTATTCCCAAAAATTGTAAAGTGATTTAAATTGTACCATGATACCACTGGATGGTCGCGCGGAGCTTTTTTTCTTGGACTACGCGTGGTGAAGAGCCTCAGTAATTTGTGGAAAGGAGGAGGTTATGGAGAAGTGGGTCTGCGAGATTTGTGGTTACGTATATGATCCAGCTGTTGGTGATGATGAGGGGGCTATTCCCGCAGGAACTTCTTTTGAAGATCTGCCCGATGATTGGACCT
>JAQYVK010000589.1 GCA_030145585.1 Desulfatiglandales bacterium
TTTCGTCAAAGTCTTGTGAATGAACTACTCCGCCGCCGAGCAACGGGGTGTCAGATGTCATGCCGGACCTGTAGCTGACTGTAGATGCTTAATTTCTTACAGTCAGCATGATTCGGCATCCAGTTTAGATTTCTGGATTCCGACTTTTATCCTCCTTTGGAGGATTGGCCGGAATGACGATTCGCCGCAAGCGGTGGGAAATTAAAGCCTAAATAACTAAAATAGATCTGTATATCGAATCAGGCCTACGCTGTCAATTAAAAATCGATATAAAAAATAGAGGCCTTGTTTCGACTTGGGCCGGAGACCTTACGCGTGAAACAAGCCTCCGGGGGTATGATGTGAGTTTAATAACTTGACATAAATCCCTTTGGTTTACACTATGAGGGGTTTCATTTTCCTATAGTGTTATGTCCCGGAAATACGTCGCATTATGAGTTCGGGATCACTGCCCACCAAACGGCGGGGGTGGGGTGACTTTTTAAAAGTATTTCTGGGACATAACACTAGGTCCCTCATAACGCATTAGGGAGGAATTGAGTAAATGAAGCGGATGGGTTCTGAATTTACTTTGAAAAGGAATTGCTCCTTATGAACGATACCGGCCTGAGACGTTCCGCACTGGTGAGCGTCACAGTCAGCAATTTTCTGATCCCCTTTATGTCCTCAGCGACAAACATTGCACTGCCAAGCATGGCCGCGGATTTTAAAATGGACGCGGTTTTGTTGAGCTGGGTGGCCACATGTTTTACCTTGGCCTCCGTTGTATCCATGGTTCCTTCCGGAAGGGTCGCGGATATCTACGGGAGGAAAAAAATGTTCCTTCTGGGTTACATCATCTTCACTTTCGCATCCCTATTTTGCGGTCTTTCAAACTCTCCCAATATGCTCATTCTTTTCAGGGTTTTTCAAGGCATCGGAGGAGGCATGATCTTCGTACAGGGACCTGCCATTCTCCTATCAGTCTTTCCGCCCCATGAAAGGGGCCGGGTTTTGGGCATATCGGTCGCAGCGGTTTTTGCCGGCCTTTCCCTCGGACCGTTGCTTGGTGGCGTGATGACGAGCGCCCTCTCCTGGAGGAGCGTTTTCCTCATGAATGTGCCCCTCGGAGCGATCATTATCTTGCTTGTTCTATGGAAATTGAAAGAAGAATGGGTCGATGCAAAAGGCGAAAAGTTCGACTTCATCGGCTCCTTTATTTACGGTCTTTCCATTGTAGGGCTCATCTACGGCATTACACACCTTCCCTCAGCAAGAAGTTTCTGGTTTATCCTCATCGGTTTTATCGGGTTTTTTGTCTTTATCAAATGGGGAAGGCACGCTAAAAGCCCCGTTTTTGAGATCAATTTATACCGGAATAACAGGCTATTTGCCCTTTCCAACCTGGCGACGCTCATTCATTTCAGTGGGTCTTTTGCCGTCACCTTCCTTATGAGCCTTTATTTGCAAAACATCAAAGGATTGAGCCCTCAGGGGGCAGGACTCGTTCTGGTCATCCAGACCATTGTACAGGCCATTTTTTCTCCTTTTGCGGGCAAGCTCTCAGATAAAATTGAGCCTGGAATTGTCGCCGCTGTAGGCATGGCGGTTACGACCCTTGGTATCTGCTCTTTCATCTTTTTGGATGAAGCGTCTTCATTGACCTTCATTTTGGTCAATCTAATCCTCCTTGGTTTGGGAATTGCCCTTTTCTCCTCGCCCAACTCCAATGCCATCATGAGCTCCGTGGAAAGAAAATTTTATGGCCAGGCATCAGGATCCTCGGCGACCATGCGGCAGTTTGGTATGATTCTCAGCATGGGTATCGTCACACTCCTTTTTAACCTCTTCATCGGGAGGGTGGAGATCACGGTGGATATTTACCCGGCTTTTATTAGGAGCCTGAAAGCGGCTTTCAGCCTCTTTGCCGTTTTTTGTTTCGGCGGTATCTTTGCCTCCCTGGCGAGGGGCAAAATGCATTCTTCTAACCAACCCATAGGCGACTCGGCGGGAATGATATCCCAATCAACTGAAGAACCCCAACCACAGGGTGAGTCATCCTCCTAGCTTTCAAGCTGAAAGAGACTTTCAGCCTGAGAGCCGCTATCCCATTTTCTTTTTCTTGCATGAAGCCTGCCCCTGTGATAATGAAAAACCCGAAAAGCTTAGTGGGCTCTAATGCCCACACAGTGGGCTGAGGGCCCATCACTCTGACCTCATTTTGACCGTTCCTCCTTGTTAAGCATCTGAGAATATTGGCTTTTTCATGTGAACCCTGTCGCATATTTGATGCTTTCTCACGATTATTTTAGGGATTAAACTGCTTTAAGGCCCCATTTTTGCAATATTTTTCCCAATTTCCCAAAATATCCTTCAGGGGATAAAAGGGCCATAAGAGACGCTCATGACCATTGAAGTTCATCATATCAGCGTGAATACCACCGGGAAGACGGATATCATCGATTTAACCCCTAAAGTCATTGAGACTGTGGCGGGATCTGCTTCTCTGAACGGCGTGGTAAACCTGTTTATACCTGGGTCTACCGCCGCCCTCACGACCATCGAATATGAAACAGGGGTTATCAATGATCTAAAAAATGCGATCGAGAGAATGGCTCCTGAAGATCTCTATTATGAGCACAATGAGAGGTGGGGGGATGGAAATGGCTATGCCCATGTCCGGGCTGCCCTGATCGGACCTTCTCTCCAGGTTCCCGTCGTGGAGGGTCAACTCACCCTCGGGACATGGCAGCAAATCGTGCTCTTGGATTTTGATAACAGGGCCAGGAAACGTCAGATCATCCTTCAAATGTCAGGAGAATAAAGATTGGGAAGTCATTCTGAAGAAAAAAATTCCCGGATTAGTAAGGTATTGACATTCGAAAACCCTGAATTGGTGAGTAGATTGTGTGGTGAACAGAACGCCCACCTTCATCTTTTAGAGAAAAAGATAGGCCTCTCAATCCATGTGAGAGGCAATCAGTTTACCCTTCAAGGGGGGGACTGGGAGGTGGAACTGGCCGAAAAAATTCTGAACCAGCTCCATGAACTTTTAGAGAGTGACCATCCTATCTTTTTAAATGACATAGAATACGCCATCAGGATCTTAAGCGGTAATCAATCAGCCAATCTTAAAAAAATATTTATAGACAAGGTCTACATTTCTTCCAATAAGAAGGTGATCACCCCCAAAACCATCAACCAAAAGGATTACATAGACAGCATCCGGAAATTCGATATTGTCATCGGAATCGGACCTGCAGGTACCGGAAAGACATATCTGGCCATGGCGATGGCCGTTTCAGCTCTGGTAAACAAGGAAGTAAACCGTGTGGTTTTGGCCAGGCCGGCGGTTGAAGCAGGTGAACATCTGGGATTTTTACCCGGCGACCTCTATGAAAAGGTAAATCCCTACCTTCGGCCTCTGTACGACGCCCTCCACGATATGATGACCTTTGAAGAGGCATCCAGACTTATCCAGAAAGGCGTCATTGAAGTGGCCCCCTTGGCCTTCATGCGGGGCAGGACCCTGAATGACTCGTTTGTCATCCTGGATGAGGCCCAAAATGCCACGACGGAACAAATGAAAATGTTTTTGACCAGGCTCGGATTCAGTTCCAAGACTGTGATCACAGGGGATGTGACCCAGACGGACTTACCGGAAGGGAAGATGTCCGGGTTAATCGAGGCGAGAGAAATCCTCGAGGGAATCAAGGGGATCCGGTTCGTTTTTTTCTCGAGGGATGACGTTGTCAGACACCCTCTGGTGCAGGAAATCATCGATGCCTACGAAAAAATGGAGCAAAAAAAAGGAAACAAAACGTTGACAAATACTTGAGGTGAATTAAAGTACTTTTTCGACCTCATAGGAATCAATAGATATATGTCAGATAAATCAAAATTACGTCTCCTCGAACGGGTAAAATCCGCCAAAAGGATTGAAAAAGATTCTGCGGTTCGGGGGAGCCTACCGAATTCATTGAACAAATGGTACCAGACCGAGAGACTGAAATGGTTCATCCTGCTGGTCATGAGTCTGGTTATCTCCGTTCTCATTTTCCCAAACATCCTCAGCAAACCGAAAACCTACAATCTTGGGGATGTGGCGGACCACGACATCAAGGCCTCGAGGGATTTTCTCTTTGAAAATCAAGAGTTGACGGAAAAAAATATGGAGACGGCCGTCAAGGAAGTCCTTTCCGTCTATGACTTTGACAACTCCGCCTCACATCTCATACCCCGAATCAAGGAGGCGTTCCTTGCGGGACGGGAATATCATACCAATATCCAATCAGTGTTGGATCAGGAGCGAAGCGATTCGGCCGACGGTGTAAAAATGACCTCGAACACCCCGGTAGAAACCGATATCCTGAATAAAAATCGATTTTTCAGCATCCTTGAGGTGCGTCCTAATGAGGAAATTTTCGATCCCCTCATGCAATTGGGTTTTTCGGACCAAATAGAACAAGTCATTATCCTCTGTATTGCTGAGGTCTTCGAACGTGGGGTGGTGGGAAACTGGCCCATGTTAAAAAACCACATAGAAAAGGGGGGGATCATTCTCCATGATATCGATTCAAAGAAGGAAGTTCCGGTTACGAACTTGAATCGTTTTTATGATCTGGAGGGGGCCAAAGGATTCATTGAAAGAAAGGGCAGGACTTTTATCAACAATATGGGGGGTGCTGAACCCGCTAAGATTTCTGTCAGCATAGCTCAAGCCTTGGTGAAGCCGAACTTGACATTCAACCAGAGAGAAACTGAGGCCCGAAAGGATCTCGCAAGAAAATCCGTAAAGCCCACATACTATAAAATAAAAAAAGGTGAGATGCTTGTGAGGGAGGGGGAACTGATTGACGCTGATCACCTCCTCAAACTCTCGGAACAAACAAGGATACAAAGCAGAATGAGCGCCCTTGCCCGGGTGCCGGCCATGACGATCTTGATTGCACTTCTCTTTTCGGTCATGTATCTGGTCGGATTTCATGGGACCAAGGCATTCAAGGGAGACGGGAAGGATCTTCTTTTTAGTTCCATGATGCTCTTTGGGATATTCGTCTTTATCTTGATACACAGTTTTCTCGCCGAGGAGGTCGCTCGTGGTTTTGATTTCTTCACTGCGAGGACCCTGTTGTTTGCCGTACCGGTCGCCTGTGGCGCCATGCTCATATCCATCTTCCAGGGCATCGGGGTCGCGGTGACTTTTTCATTAACCATCTCCGTGCTCGGAGCCCTTTTGACCGGCGGTCAAGTGGAATTCTTCATCTATTTCTTTATCAGCAATATTGTGGCCGCATACGGTGCGAAGTCCTGTACAGAGAGAGGGGTCTTAATAAAAACCGGATTGATGGTGGGGGTTGTCAACATCATTCTGACTCTCGCCATAGTGTTGATTTATGGTCCTCTTCATACCCTGGAGCCTATTTTCGCAGCTGCTTCCGGTTTCATTGGAGGTGTTCTTGCCGGCGTTATTGCCACGGGTATTTTACCCCTCATGGAGATGGCTTTCGGGTTCACCACCGACATCAAACTCCTCGAACTGGCCAACCTCGACCAACCGCTCTTTAGGGACTTTATGGTTCGGTCGCCAGGGTCTTATCACCACAGCGTCATTATCGGTAACATGGTGGAAGCTACTGCCAAGGCGGTTCAAGCCAATCCTCTTCTCGCCAGGGTGAGTGCCTACTATCATGATATCGGAAAATTGAAAAAGCCCCTTTATTTTATAGAAAACCAGCGAGGGTCGGAAAACCGGCATGAAAAACTCGCCCCCTCCATGAGCAGCCTCGTCCTCATCTCCCATGTCAAGGACGGGGTGGAACTGGCCAAAGAACATAAACTCGGCCATGAGATCATCGATATCATCCAGCAACATCATGGAACAAGCCTCATTTCATTTTTCTATCACAAAGCAAAAGAACGCATGCTCCAAAAAGGAGACAAATCTGTTGAGATAAAAGAGGAGGACTTCCGATACCCGGGGCCCAAACCCCAGACCAAGGAAGCGGGTCTGGTCATGCTGGCAGATATGGTGGAAGCGGCCTCCAGGTCTCTGAAAGATCCCACCCCCGCCCGAATTCAGGGCATGGTACAAACCATCATAAATAAAGCCTTTTCCGATGGTCAGCTGGATGAATGTGAACTGACTTTAAAGGACCTTCATGAGATAGCGAAGAGTTTCAATACCACCCTGAGCGGAATCTTTCACCACAGGGTCCAATATCCTGAGGGCGTGGCGGGCCCCACAAAAAGGGCAAAAAATGGAAATTCAGATCAGATCCCATCGGAGGATTCAAGGGCTAAGCAATCAGAAGATAATGCAGAACTTGAAAACGGTCTTAAGCGACTTGGACTGTGATGAGGCTGAGCTAAGCATACTCTTCACCGATGATAAAGAAATTTCCAGTCTGAATAAACGCTATCTCAAAAAAAATGGACCCACCAATGTACTGGCCTTCCCGATCTCAGGAGGACCGCCGCCCGAACCGGAAACGGGAATGCTGGGCGACGTGGTTATATCCGTTGACAGGGCGATTTCCGAATCAAAGACAGAGGGTGAACCTTTAGAGGAAACGATCTTTCGTTTACTGATTCATGGCATTTTGCACCTATTGCATTATGACCACGAAAAATCACCCGAAGAAGCCGATCTCATGGAAGAAAAGCAAAGAAGGCTTCTTTCCTTGATCAGAGGGGGATAAAAAATGGCACGCTTAGCAGTCAATGTGGACCATGTTGCTACGATTCGCCAGGCAAGGGGCATCGATGAGCCTGACCCTGTCCTGGCTGCCGGGATTGCCGAACTCGCCGGTGCGGAGGGGATCATCTGCCATCTCCGTGAGGACAGACGCCACATCAACGACCGTGATCTCACTCTTCTTCGCAGTACGGTTAAGACCAAGCTTAATTTGGAAATGGCCGGGGTGGATGAAATGGTCGAGATTGCCCGGGAGGTGATACCCGATTTAGTCACCCTGGTTCCGGAAAAGAGAGAAGAGCTTACCACGGAAGGCGGCCTTGATGTGGCCTCAAACCAGGGGCAGTATGAAAAAGTAGTGAGACAATTAAAAGAAAAGGGTATTGAGGTCAGCTTTTTTCTGGACCCGGATCCGGAACAGATAAGGGTTGCTCATGGGATTGGTGCGGATATCGTCGAGGTCCATACGGGTCATTATGCGGAAGCACGCAATGAAGGCGAGGCCCGGGATCGATTCGAACGGGTCGTAAAAGCGGTGGACTTTTCCGCGGATCTTCAATTGGGGATCAGCGCCGGCCATGGCCTCAACTACGTCAACATAAAGCGTTTTGAAAATATCCCCCGTGTTGAAGAGTACAGCATAGGGCACAGCATCGTTTCAAGAGCGGTCCTGGTCGGCTTTGAAAAAGCCGTCAGGGAAATGATCGCCCTTGTGCAGGATTATTAGGTCATCCTAAAAAGAGTTGGTTGATATATGAAGACAAAAGTGCTCACGTATATAGGGGAGCGAGTTCAATCAATATTCAATGGGTTCAAGGGGTCGTGCCCGTCACAAAGACAACGGGCAGGGATTCCAGGGGTCAAGTAAATTTTACCCGCCAAAAAAACGGCGGGTAAAAACGAATATCGAATTTCGACCGAGGAATGTCGAATTATGAAGTTTTTTCCCTTCGATATTTACCCGCCAATTTTTTGGGGCGGGCCGGTTCTCTTTTGAAAGCACTCGAATCCTGGAACCCTTGAATCCAGCCCGCCCTTTTTGTGGCGGGCCGATCCTCTTCTCCCAAATAATTGGGAGAAGTACTTTAGGAAACCGAAATATGATTTACGGCATCGGCGTCGACCTGGTCCATATAGGCCGAATGGAGAAGGTACTCAACAGGTGGGGAAAAAGATTCATCAATCGGGTATTCACGGTCGAAGAAATTAAATTCTGCAACAAAAGGGCTTTCCCGTCCTCATCTTTCGCTATGCGCTTTGCGGCCAAGGAGGCCTTTTCCAAGGCCATTGGTCTGGGGATGAGAGGCGGAATAAGATGGCGTGACATAGAGGTCTTTCACTTCCCTGGGGGAAGACCCGGTTTAAGACTCCATGGCAAGGCATCTCAAATCTGTCGTGATAAAAAAATCGTTGGTTCCCACCTGAGTCTCTCGGATGAGGGCGACTATGGTGTGGCCATGGTGGTGCTGGAGATAAGGGATGAGACTGGTCAAAGCCTCTGAAATGCAGGAAATGGATCGTCTGACCATCCAGGAATTGGGTATCCCCGGGATCGTCTTGATGGAGAATGCCGCGCGGGGAGTCGTCAGGATATTCCTGGACCATTTCAACCCACCGGACAGGTCTCATGTGGTCCTCATCTGCGGCCCCGGCAATAATGGGGGCGACGGATATGTGGTGGCCAGGTACCTTCATGAGAGGGGACTCAAAACCACGGTCGTCATTCTATCTGCGCTGAAGAAAATAAAGGGCGATGCCCTCACCAATCTCGAAGTCATCAAACATATGGACCTGGAAATCCTGGAGATCCCCGGCAAAGATGCCTGGATCAAATATCGTCCCCTTGTTGAGAGCTGCGATTTTATTATAGACGGCCTCCTGGGAACCGGTCTCAACTCACCCGTCAAGGGGTTATATGCACAGGTCATAGAAGAGATAAATTCATCAGCCCTTCCCGTTACATCCATTGATATCCCTTCCGGACTCAACGCCGACACAGGCCAAATCATGGGGAAGGCCATTCATGCGGATCTAACCGTTACTTTCGGTTTTCCAAAAATAGGGCAGCTCCTTTTTCCGGGAGCAGCGCTCGTGGGGAGATTGGCCAATATCGACATCGGCATCCCTGAGGCCATTGCAAAACAGGTTCAGGGCAACTCCCACCTGATCGAGCCGGCCCATTTCACCCCGTTGCTTCCATTCGAGCGGCAGGATATCCATAAAGGCGATCGAGGACATCTTCTGATCCTGTCCGGATCCACAGGAAAGACCGGAGCCGCATCCTTGACTGCCCTTGGAGCCCTCCGGGCGGGCGCCGGTTTGGTGACCTTGGGCATCCCCGCGAGCCTGAACGCCATCCTTGAAAATAAATTGACTGAGCCAATGACGTCCCCTTTGCCTGAAACGGCCGATGGATCACTCTCCCTCAAGGCGGAAAAGGACATTATCAAGCTTATGGAAGGGAAAACCGCCCTTGCCCTAGGACCCGGTCTATCGACCAATGAGGAAACAACCCAGCTCGTGAGGCAGATCGTGAGCCGATGCCCTCTGCCGATGGTCATCGATGCCGATGGGCTAAACGCCCTTTCTGAGGATCCGGGTGTCCTCTCCAAATGCAAACGCAAGGCGATTCTTACCCCCCATCCCGGCGAAATGGCTCGACTGACCGGGATTGAAACGGCCGATGTACAGATTGACCGCTTGGGGACAGCCACCCGTTTCGTGAAAAAATATGGATGCTTCCTGGTCTTGAAGGGAGCCCGGACCCTGATCATGGAACCGGACGGCCAAGTATATGTCAACCCGACCGGGAACCCTGCCCTCTCCGGAGGTGGCAGCGGTGATGTCCTGACAGGGATGATTGGGGGCTTTTTAGCCAGAGGATGGCCCATGGTGAAGTCGGCCATAGGTGGTGCCTACCTCCACGGCTTAGCTGCAGATCTGTTAGCGGAGGATATGGGCCCCAGCATACTGGCCGGTGAATTGTTGGACGTCATTCCCGAATTGACGGCCGGGCTTGCTCGAAAAGAATGGCCGTTGGAGACCCCCCCGATCCACGACGATTTTCATCATCCCCTATGAACACTCACATTTACCCATTAGTAAATCTGTTGGGACAGGGGATATGGGACTGCCGATGGAGAGTTAATATGCAAGAAAATTCGAAATCCGAAATTCGAACCTCGAAACAATACCAAAATTCAAAATACAAATGACCAAGACGGACGCTCCGACTTGAGCATTTCTTGGATTATCAACTTCGATACTCTAAATTGTTTCAATCTTTTCCTTGGGACAGGAAGAAAACTGAAGAAAAACCAGACGCAAATGTAAAAGTGGCCAAGATTTGATACCATGGTAAGTTATGTTTTGAATTTGGAACATTCGATATTCGAATTTGTTTCGGATTTCGTGCTTCGGATTTATAAGTTATAACCTGAATCTTGCACCAAGTATCGTGGCGAGGCGACGAAAGCCGTGTGTTTAAAACGAAGTTGGAGTGATTTTGACCCGCAGGCATATTACCTATATGATGAGGATCAAAATCATGAAACGAGCTTTAAAGACAGGGCGCTTCAAGCCGCAGTAGATAGTTGGTGCAAGATTCAGGTATAATGCTTTTCGGCCGCGCCGCCCTCTGTGTCCAGCACGAAATGTGGGAGATGGCCAGTTATTAACGGGGTATGACGACCAAAGGACTCCACCATGTCTCGGGTGAGGCGGACCGTTATAGGGGAGTCATGGCAAGGTGGCTGAGACAAAAAGGGACCCCATAGAAACGTTTACAGTTATAACCCATTCTGATAAGGAAACGATAGAACTTGGCCAAAAGCTGGGGGCCCTCCTTGAAGATGGAGATATGGTTGCCCTGGTTGGGGAGTTGGGAAGCGGAAAAACCTGGTTCACAAAGGGCATTGCGCTCGGCTTAGGCATAAGCAGAAAACAGGTTATAACCAGCCCTTCTTTTGCGCTGGTCAATGAATATGAAGGGGAGGTCCCCTTTTATCATATGGATGTTTACCGGCTGGGAAATCTCTCTGAATTTCTCTCAGCGGGTCTTGAAGAGTTCCTTCACCAAAGGGGGATTGTCGCTATGGAATGGGCGGATCGCTGGCC
>JAQYVK010000590.1 GCA_030145585.1 Desulfatiglandales bacterium
ATGTCCTGGATGATCCGGAGATCTCCGACGCTGAATACGACCGGCTCTTTGATGAACTTCTAACCATAGAAAAGGCACACCCGGCCCTCGTGACCTCTGACTCACCCACACAAAGGGTGGGTGCCTCGCCCCTGGAAGAATTTGAAACGGTCAGGCACGCCCTTCCCATGTTGAGCCTGAACAAGGCCATGTCTGAGCCTGACTTTCTCGACTTTCACCGCCGGGTCCTGGAACTCTCGGAAGTCTCTGAGGAGAAGATCCGTTATACGGTGGAACCGAAATTTGATGGTTTGGCAGTGGAGCTTGTGTTCGACAATGGGGTTTTCCAATTAGCCGCCACCAGGGGAGACGGTATCCGGGGGGAGAATGTCAGCCTCAATCTGAGAACCGTTAAGTCTATTCCCCTTAGACTCATGGGAAAACCGAATCCCCAATTAATCGAGGTCCGTGGAGAGGTCATTATGAACAAGAAGGACTTCTCGAAGCTGAACAAGGGGAGGGCGGAGACCGATGAGCCCCTCTTTGCCAATCCAAGAAATGCCGCCGCCGGATCCGTGAGGCAGCTCGACCCCAAAGTTACCAGTACCAGACCACTCAGCATGTATGCCTATGGCATAGGCAGGATCGAAGGAAAAGGATTTGACAGCCACTGGGACAGTCTCCGTTATTTGAAGAAACTCGGCTTCAGGATTAGCCGTTATGTGGAATTGTGCGAGAGTGTCGAACAGGTTAAGGCATATTACCAAAGGATCCTCACCCAAAGAGACGACTTACCCTATGAAATAGACGGCATTGTGATTAAAGTCGATGAATTCCACCTGCAGGAAAAAATGGGTGAGCTCTCCCGCAGCCCTCGGTGGGCCATCGCTTGGAAATTTCCGGCTCAGCAGGAACACTCAAGGATCACGGACATCATCATTAGCGTAGGAAGGACCGGGGCACTGACGCCTGTGGCCCTGCTGGAGCCTGTCAGGGTCGGCGGTGTAGAAGTCAGTCGCGCCAGCCTGCACAACGAAGATGAAATAAGGAAAAAGGATGTCAGGATCGGGGACACGGTCGTCATCCAAAGGGCGGGAGATGTCATTCCGGAAGTGGTCAAGGTCATCACCTCAAAGAGAACCGGACGAGAGAGGTCCTTCACCCTGCCGAAGCTGTGTCCGGTCTGCGGATCCAGGGTGGAAAGACCGGAAGGGGAAGCCATTCATCGTTGCACGGGAATGGGCTGTCCAGCCCAGCTTAAAGAAAACCTGGCGCACTTCGCCTCCAAAGGGGCGATGGGCATGGAGGGGATAGGACGTAAATATTTGGAACAAATGGTAGACAAAGAGATCATTCAAGACCAGGCTGATCTCTATTTTCTAAAAAAAGAAGATTTGATGAAGATGGAGAGGATGGGTGATAAGCTGGCGGAAAATATCCTCCATGCAGTGGATCAAAGCAGAAATCCAACCCTGGCAAGGTTGATCTTCGCCCTGGGTATAAGAAACGTGGGGACCCATCTGGCTGATGTTCTGGCAAAGCATTTCGGATCCATCGATGATCTGGCGAATCAAAGGTTGGAAAATTTGACGGCGGTCCATGAAATCGGTCCAGTCGTGGCGCAGAGTATAGAAAACTTCTTCCATAACCCGAGGAACCTTAGGGTTCTAAAGAAGCTGAAAGAGGGGGGCGTCGTTTTTCCGGTCGAGAAAAGTGAGATAGGAGAAAAACCCCTTGCAGGCAAATCTTTCGTATTGACGGGAAGCCTGGATGCCTTCACCCGGGATGAGGCCGGAAAAATAGTCAAAGATATGGGTGGAAGGGTCACCACGTCGGTAAGCAAGAAAACCGATTATCTCATCCTGGGGAAAGAGCCCGGTTCAAAATATGATAAAGCACAAAGATTGGGCATTAAAATTTTAAATGAAATGGACTTCAAAAAGATGGCAGGGAGATGAGGTCTTTAGGGATTTTCCAGAAGGGAATAGACCTTCACAGGTTCCTTAATCCCTTTCAGCTTTATCAGCCCCCGTTCATGGACTGAGATGATGCCCTGGATCAAATGTTTGGTATTCTCCCCAATGAGAATGTCCCCTCCCTTGGCCTGCCCCCCCAATCGTGCTGCTAAATTGGTCACCGGCCCGCTGGCTGTGTACGTCATGCGGGTGTCGAGGGCGCCGGAAAATTGCGTCATGCCTACCAAGGCTTCACCGGAATTGATCCCCATGTTCACATTGATGGTCGAGAATCCTTCACCCAGGCCCTCACGGGCCAATCTGGTCTGTTCATGGATGTCAAGGGATGCCATGACGGCATTATTTGCATTGACCTTGGGATCGTGGTCTTTGAAAATGATCATGAGGCCGTCACCTGAGGTTTCGTTGATGTCACCGTGAAACCTTTGGATGGGATCGACAAAACGTGAGAACAGTTTCTCGACCATGGCGTGGACTTCCGTAAAAGGCCGAGAGGAACTCAAGCGGGTGTAGTTTTCAAGATCAAGGAAAAGCACCGTGACCTCCTTCTTCTCTTTTGCCATGTTGATCCCTTCGGGATCTTTCCCAACCAGATGACGTACTGATTGGGGAACAAATTTAAAAAGAGTCGAGAGAGTGCCTGAGATCTGTAGTTTCTCCTGGGTCAGTTTCCAATGCTGTTTTGCATTTATGATCACGTTGCCGGCCGTCTCAGCAAGGTCTTCCATGAGGAGGAGGTCTTTTTTTGAAAATTTTGTGTCCGGCTTGGACACCACACTGATAACCGCCAATACTTCATCCCCTGAGAAAATGGGGAAAGCCATCTCAGGCCCTATGTCTACGATCTCACCATCGGGTCTTTCCACGGGTTCCCCCAAGGGGGTAATGATCCCCTTTTTTTTGACCATGGCATCTACGACGGCCGGCCTGAACCTTTTGCACGACAAGCAATTCACCGGTGTCTCGTAAAGCTGGCATTGCAGAGGTTTTGTATAATTGGGGGCCTCAGAGTCCAGCAAGAGGATACAGACCTCCATCGCATGGGGAATCAGCGCTCTGGCTTCAGCCCTCATTTTTTCCAGGATGGCATTTACCTCCAAAGTGGTGGAAATTTTTTTCGCGAGCTGTTTTTGGGCCTTGAACCGCTCTTTGTAAAATTGTCTCATATACCTGTCACCTCGATGGGTCAATCATATCCGATCTTTCCCTTTAAACAAAATAATCACTTTTAGAACCCACTTCAAAGAGGAAAAACCGATTGGCACCGTTTATGCATTTATTTAATACCCCGTCCGCTTGAGGTGGGGTTTCCGCTAGTTCCCTCTCCTTGGGGAGAGGGGTGCTGACTGTAGATGCTTAATTTCTTACAGTCAGCCTTGGTGCTGACTGTAGATGCTTAATTTCTTACAGTCAGCCGGTGAGGGGGACAAAGTTAGTATTTTCCTTTTCATACCCCCCGCTTGCGGCGAGTCGTCATCCCGGCTAATCCTCCAAAGGAGGATAAAAGTCGGGAGCCAGAAATCTAAACTGGATGCCGGATCCGTCATCCCGGACTTGATCCGGGACCGGCATGACATCTGATACCTCGCAGCTCTGTTGCGGGGTAGTTCATTTCCGCAGTAAAGTTTAGTGTCGGGGAATTTAGGAGATATGGTTTAACGAAATAGTGCGTTTGGGAGGTTATAAGATACCTGATGAAACGTCTAAATAAACCTTATTATTTTAAATTTATAACTCAAGAGCAAAAGCGTTTCGATGACAGAAACACGGGTTTTAGCAGGGGTACTAAAGAAGGTGACAAGTACGCCCTTATCACCAGGAATGCCTTAAAATACATGGAAGAGAAAATTTCAGGTAAAACGATTTTAGATCGCGCTATGGTAGCCGCTTTCCGGACGGTCGATTATGCTTTAAGGAAAACTGAACATGCCAGAGAAGGATCTCACACTCAAAATACGACTTACCGCTTAAAAAACCCAAATCCTGAGGCATTGACGAGGATCGTAAAGGATGCGGCCCGATGGATAGGCGCCGATTTAGTTCGCGTTGCGAAGGTTAATCCACTTTGGATATACAGTCATTGGGGAATTTATAATGTCTTATTCACGAATGCTGCTGAAGAAGGAGACCCTATTGAAATCCCTGCTGATTATACAAATGTCATCATCATGATCCACGAGATGGATTACGATCTAGTTAAAAAGACCCCTGATCAAGAGCCGTCAACGACCATGGCGTATTCAAAAATGGCTTGGTGTGCCACTACATTGGCATCATTTATACGAGAAATTGGCTACAAAGCAATCCCATGTGGAAATGAATTGGGTATTAGTATCCCTATGGCTGTCGACGCTGGATTAGGAGAGATGGGACGTAATGGTCTTCTGATTACTAGAGAGTTTGGACCCAGAGTTCGCATAAGTAAGGTCTTTACCGATATGCCTTTGTTACCTGATTACCCTATCGAT
>JAQYVK010000591.1 GCA_030145585.1 Desulfatiglandales bacterium
ACCTCTTCTGAAATGATGTTTAGTTTTGAAAGGGTCTGGTCATCCTTGGTCTTCCGGATTAACTGGCGGGCAAATCCCCCGATCATCATCAGAGGATTTTTTATTTCATGGGTAATTTCCGCCACAAATTGACCGAGGGCCGCGAGTCGTTCTGACCTCATGATACGTTCCTGAAGGGCCTTGGTCTCGGTCAGATCCCTCACGATGCCCGTAAAATAGAGATCCCCATTTACTTTTGAGACGGAAAAGGAAATGTTGGCAGGAAATGTTGTCCCGTCTTTTCGAGTGGCAAGAAGCTCTGACGCATGGCCGGTTCGTTTGGGGATCCCCGTCTTGATATAACGGTCCACCGCCTCACGATGATTTCGACTACATGTGGGTGCCATGATGACATCCAGGTCATGGCCAATGACCTCTTCCCTGCTGTATCCGAAGATCTTTTCGGCCGCCCTGTTGAAGAACAAGACCTTGTGGTTTCGGTCTATGGTGACAAAGGCCTCATTGGTGTTTTCAACAGCGCTCTTTATAATGGTTACTTCTTTATTTTCATCCCGGTGGTTATCCATCTCCCCATGCTTAATCCTCTTTTTCGAACTGGTCTTTCCCTGCACCGCAGACCGGGCAAGTCCAGTCATCCGGAATGTCTTCAAAGGAGGTTCCCGGTTCTATCCCATTATCAGGATCTCCCTCAGCAGGATCATACACATAACCGCATACCACACAAACATACTTATCCATCTTTCGCTCCTCCTCATCCTGTTTTCTGCTGCGGAATCTATATTATGATTTCTAAATTAAATCAACATTCTTTTCCACCCAGATCCACCAGAAAGGTATCAGATGCAAGGCACCGAGGAGCGACGACTGAGGCGTATAAATAAAAAAACGGTTCGCGGCGCACGGTATAAGGTATAAGGCATTAAATCATAACGATTTAAGGAGAACTCACACTTTGACTTGGAGCCTATGCCTGCCGGTTGTGTTAATTTATCCTTAACAACCGGCCAACCCTATACATTACAACTTTCTTTCATACCCCAGTCGCCACATAAAACATGTTTTCCCTTTGCCTTGAGCCTTGCACCCTCTTAAATACCTTAAACCGTAGACCGTACACCTTTCCTTCATGATGCCTTTCTGGTGGATCTGGACGAAAAAGGGGAGGGAAAACCCTATCTCCCTCCCCTCTATAGGTTTGTTGTACATAAAAATGGTCTTTTAAGCGGCTTCCAAGTCACGCCTATCAGACATGTCTACAAGGACCCTTTCCCTTGCTTTGTCGATACCCAGAGCCTTTCTCTTTTTGTCAATATGCGCAATCATCATCTGAGCGATGTCATGAGGATCTATCGCGAATCCCCATTTCCCCATGCCCATCTCCTCCAGTCCACCAAAGAGGAGTTTATGGAACTTGGTACCCTCGATGATCGGGAAGGTGACGCCGAAAACCGTGAACACGCCGGACGCTACGAAGTATTGCCCGATGGTAATCGCCTTTTCGCTCATAAATTCAGGCGCCGCTCCTGCCACTGGAAGGTCGGCAATGCTATCTCCTAGGCCGCCTGTCCGGACCATTTCGGCGCAAGCGATCAATATTCGACTGTTGTCCACGCAGGCGCCGAGCCCGAGAACCGGAGGCATCCCCACCGCCTCGCAGACCTCTTTCAGGCCGGGACCCGCCAGGTGGGCCGCCTCCGGTGTGCAAAGGCCAGCTTTGGCAAGGGAGATTTGGGAACACCCGGTCTGGACGACCAGGACATCATTTCGAATCAACTCCTTGACCAGCTCGACATGTACATAGTCCTGCTTGACCCTCGGATTCGTGCAACCCACAACGCCGGCTACCCCGCGGATCCTGCCGTTGATAATGTTGTCATTCAGGGGTGTATAGGAGGACCTGAATGTGCCTCCCAACATGTAGTTGATATACTCATGGGAAAATCCATGGACACCCTCGTTTTTGATGTTCGGAATCTCGATCGGCATGTTTCGATTTTTGAATCTCACGATCGCATTTTCAACAATGCTGTCCGTACAGGCCCTGGGATTATGTTCTTCAAACTCGATATGTTCGGCACCCTCGATGTGGACACGCGGATTGGTCGTAAAAAGTTTCGTGCCATAACATTTTGCAACCTCAGCCAGGCCCTGTTTGATGCACTGAACATCCACCCCCATGGCATCTACAGCACCCGTGACTAAAATCGCCTCTGTGGACATGAAGTTCCCCGCATGGGGAATGCCGTGGCGACAAAGCATTTCGAGGCCTGAACAGCACATGCCCACCAGGTTTAACCCATTTGCGCCCGCATCTTTTGCCGCCTGGATCAGAGACGGGTCGTTGACCGATCCGATGATCGAATCAAAGAGGTTTGGCTCATGTCCGTGGATGATAATGTTGACCTGGTCCTCCTTCAAACACCCCATATTGACCTCCGCCCTCACGGGAGTGGGGGTACCGAAGAGAATATCCGAGATTTCCGTGGCCACCATAGACCCCCCCCAACCATCGGCCAGGGCGGCGCGACTGCACTGATGGATAAGGTTCTCGTGATCCTGGTCCATACCCATGGCGGTTCGGTGCACGAGTTCCATGATCTCCCGCATGGCGCCTCGAGGAACCATGTTATATTTTCGCCAGACTTCTAAGGTCTTTTCAGGGACTCGCTTGGCAAAGGGAATCTCGCCCTCAACTTGGGTGTAGGTGCGCTCCAGTTCTTCACACAGGTCCAAAGCGATCTCTTTTAACTCACGACCCTCCGTCTCGATCCCGATTTCTTTAGCCACGTCTTCCAGCTTCTGGGGGTCTTTGATGGAATAATCCTTTGACCTGCCATGGACCACTTCTTTAAAGATTTCCAGCATGACCATTCCATGGTCCGTATGAGCGGCGCTTCCTGCTGCGACCATTCGGCCGAAGTTTCTTGACATGATAGTATCGATAGTCGCCCCGCAAACACCCACTTTGCTGTAAGGGTCTTTCGGATTGAGCCGACACGGCCCCATAAAGCAATGCTTACAACAGGCCGAATCGGCACCGATCGGGCAGGCCTTCATGTTCGCTGCACGATGAAAGGCCGTTTCAACGCCGTCTCTTTCAGCTTTTCTAAGCATCTGAGCCGTGGCGTCACAGGTTGTGACATCTTTGATGTTGATTGTTTTGAGTTCTACCTTTTTCTTCTCTTTTTCTTCCATTCATTCTCCTCCTTCATGGATTTATTTTTCTAACTTTATAAATAGTAGTAACTATTCCTAATTATCCGAAAACTATAGTTCCCTTTTCCAGAATGCAACAACCCCGTCTCGACCCAAGAAAACCTGGACCAATTCCCATCCTTGTTCGCCCCTTTCATTCAGGAGACTTCCCAGGGTCGTCAATTGATCGGAAGGCAACTCCTCCAGGTTGCAACTCCCATGGTCCGTGCAGAAATAGGCGAGTTGCTTGAATTCATCTGTCGGGTGTTTCGTAATGGTATATTCGTAACGTTTCATCTTCTCTTCACTTTGCCTCTTTATTAAACTTACCCAGGACACATCGCTTTGAAGAGGTATATGGTTTAAGGTTTCGGTATAAGGCCTCTAGTCCCGAACTAAGAACCGTAAACCTTATACCGTGCACCGGGTTTTTATCGGTACTGAACCCCGCTTTTTATCGCTCTTTTGTATTCTTCTAAAAAACTAACTTGCACCTTGTGTTCGTGCCTCACTCTCAATCGTACATTCAGTGAAATCTATGGCTTTCCCGCACCCTGAGCAAGTGTGTTCTCGATCAAACTCGTCGGAGAAAATTTCCTTCTCTTTGTCGCAATTGGGGCATTTACAAATAAAGGCCTTTAAACTTTTTAAATCTTGAAGTCCGGGACAATGTTGTGGTGTTGTCATAGGTGTACCTCCTTTTTTCATGAATCCGTTATCTTCTTCCCGATATCTCTTCCATAATCCTGGGCCATTTGATTCCCGCCACCCAGTTTGACGGACTTCAGTCTGAGGGGGCTACTGACCATATCCATATTGAGTACGTTTTTCATGGTATCAAAGATTCGATCAGGCGCCTCTCCGCTCCAACCGAAGGCACCGAAGGAACCGCCCACTTTCCCCTCGAGACCGGTCTTTTCGGCCAGAAAGAGCATGGTCTTCATGCCCTGCATGATCTCGCCGTGATAAGTGGCGGACCCGAATGCATAGGCATCATAGCCCTCCAAGTCCGCCTCCTTTTTAATGGTTGTCACATTGACAATCTCAGCCTCTGCGCCTTGAAAACGGATCCCTTCTCCGATCCGTTCAGCCATATCCTTTGTTTCGCCGGTTCTGGTCGTAAATACGACGAGTGCTTTTCCCACTGTCCTCCTCCCATGGATACCCAGGGCTATGCCCCTATCTGTGGTTCACGCGAGTCTATTGTCACTGCCTGTCTTGCCGCAATCCGGGATATAACAGGTCACATCTACAAACTCGCACTTCTCTTTACAAAAGGGACACTCTTCTGGAGGGGTCTCTTCCTTCACGGTATAACCGCATTTTTTACATTTCCATTCGCCCATCCCTTTAACCTCCTATTTTTAAAATCATCATTCGGCTGAGGCGGCCGGTGGGGTAAAGGTTCGCTGTCCAAGTTCTTGATCCAGCAGAAACAATCCACCCGGTGCCTCACCGACAAGCTTGATTCTTTCTATCACCGTGCTCGCGTTGTCCTCTTCCTCCACCTGCTCCGATACAAACCATTGCAGAAAGGTGTTGGTTGCGTGGTCACTCTCTGCCAGGGAGAGGTCTACCAACTTATTGATGAGACCAGTCACCAACTGCTCATGCTGGTAGCCCGCTTCAAACACCGCCAGGGGTGACTCCCAATCTCCTGGGGGGGCCTCGATTGATTTGAGGTTGATCCTGCCGCCCCTCTCACTGATGAATCCATAGAATTTCATGGCATGCGTGAGTTCTTCCTGGGTCTGTACCTGCATCCAGTTTGCGAAACCGGTCAGGCTCTTGGACTGGAAGTAGGCCTGCATGGCGAGGTATAGATAGGAGGAATAGATTTCCGCATTGAGCTGATCGTTGAGGGCCTCTTGCATTTTATCAGACAACATATCTTTTATCCTTTCCAGAGACCGTGGAGGCTGCAGTATTCACGAGCAGTTACCTGGTCCGCCTCGACGCAAAAAGTCGCCTCCGGCGCATCCCCAGGGTTTAAGAACTCGCGGTAGGCCTTATCACCTACGATCAGTTCTACCCACTCAATGTAATGCTTCTCTTCCATGGGGTGAGCGACACTCCCCACCTTCACCTGAAACCCGTCTGCGGTCTTCTCGACTACCGGGACATGTTTTTCTTTGGCAGCGTCCACCGTGTTTGCCTCGAACAGTATCATGTTTTCGCCACAACAGACCAAATCTCCCCCACCACCATGCATCACCTCTACAATGTTACCGCATGCTTCGCATTTGTAAATCTCCAGTTTTTCCGCCATTTTTCCCTCTCCTTTTTATGGATCGTTTTTATTGTTTACCCAATCTCTGCACAACCTTAATAATTTTCTCCGAGCAGCTCAAAGTATGACTGTTCATGTGCACAGGCGGGACAAGCGTGAGGGGCTTCATTCCCGGTGTGGAGATAACCGCAGTTTCGGCAGCGCCACACCACTTCCTCATCCCGTTTAAATACTCGACCCGCCTCGATATTCCCCGCCAGGTCCACATATCGCTTTTCATGTTGTTTCTCTGCCACGGCGATGTGTTCGAATACAGACGCTATGGCTTTAAAGCCCTCTTCATTGGCTGTTTTTGCAAAGCCGGGATACATTTCCGTCCACTCATAATGCTCTCCGGCGGCTGCGGCCTTTAGGTTTTCCTGGGTGCTGCCGATCACTCCGGCCGGGAAAGCGTAACCTACCTCGACCTCTACATCCCCGCCTTCCAGGAATTTAAAGAATCGTTCAGCATGTTCCTTTTCCTGGGAGGCCGTCTCCTCGAAGATAAAGGCCATCTGCTCCAGACCTTCTTTTTTGGCCTTACTGGCGAAATAGGTATAACGGTTTCTGGCCTGGGATTCGCCCGCAAAGGCCGTTATTAGATTTTTTTCAGTTTGGCTTCCTTTGAGATCCATCTTCTGTTACCTCCATCATTAATTGGTTTGTCTGTTGATCATCGGGAAGGTCCTTTTCCAGCTCCATACAATTCGGGCAGAGTCCGACAAATTCCAGATTGTGGCCGAATATCCCGTAACTGGTCAAATTCCCGAGTGCATTTTCAAGGTTTTCTAAGGTGTTGTCCAAAGGTTCGATCTGCGCATCCCCTATCTTTCCGCAGCGCATGCAGACGACATGGTAATGATCTCTGGTGTTGCCGTCGAATCGCATCTGGGCATATCCCGGCTGAAGCTTTTTTATGAATCCGCAGGAGGCCAGGATATCCAGATTGCGATAAACTGTACCCATACTTATCCTGGGTAATTTTTTTCTCACCCGATCATAGATTTCATCGGCCGTAAGGTGGGAGTGATTTTTTTGAACCACTTCAAGGATCATCTCACGTTGATGGGTCATCCTGTAATTTTTCTCTTGATTCAAAAGGGGATCTCTTCGATTTTATAGGTTATTAGGAATGATTACTATTATAAACAACTTTCCCAACCCGTCAACCCTTTTTTTAATGAAAAATCCCTTTCGTTTCTTTTAAGTTGATTGAATCTCTTGATGACCTCGTACAAAGTCCCAACCCGGATAAACCGGAAAGAATAGCCACAAAGGCTCCAAGACACAAACAATAAATGTTAATTAATAATTAAACTTCGTGTCTTGGTGTCTTGGTGGCGAAAATATTTTGTTAGATAAATCCTTCGCAAACATGATGTGATTTCATTAGGTTACACAATCACGAAACGCTAATCCGCTTTGAAAAAAGCCTTGGCTTTGGCCTGACAGACCGGACAGTCATCCGGAGGCGCCCCCTCTACCGTGTAGCCACACACGGAACAGACGTAATAGTCCGTCTCTTCCAGGTTCTCAAGGCCGGATAGGGCCTTCTCATAGAGAGCAGCATGGATCTTTTCCACTTCGTTGGCAAAGGTAAAGGAGCGTATGGCTGCTTTTTCATCCTCTGCTTTGGCCGCTTCGATCATGGCCGGATACATGCTCTTGAATTCATGGGTCTCCCCTGCGATGGCCTCTTGAAGATTGTCTACTGTACTATTAACACCTTTCATGGTTCGCAGATGCGAATGAGCATGAACCGTTTCCGCCGCCGCCGCCGCCCTGAAAAGTTTCGCAACCTGTTTATAACCCTCCTGCTCCGCCTGTTTGGCAAAGGCCAGATATTTCCGGTTGGCCTGGGATTCCCCAGCAAATGCCTCCGCTAGATTTTGTTCTGTCTTACTCATGATATACCTCCTTTTTTTTAAATTAATGGGTGATAAGTTTTATGGAGAGTCCGCTCCTTTCCAGCTTCTGAACAATTATTCCATATTAAACAGAACTTAGTTCGCTTCGCTCACAATTGGAATAATGGAATCGTGGGAAGATGGAATAATGGGTTCCTATTTGATCTTGTTGAAAATTACAGTAATACATGAGATAAACCAATCGTGGAACGAAAAAATATCAATAGAGGGTTTAAAAAGCTTAGAGTTTGGCAAGATGCTGTCTCCCTTTACATCTTGTCCTTTAAAATTTTTACCGCCTTCCCCTTTGAACTCAAAAAGGTTGCTTCCAATAGCATCGACGCCGCACACAGCATTTCGAGAAACATCTCTGAAGGCTACTGTCGGCGGAGTCTGAAAGAGTATTTAAATTACCTAAATATTGCCCTCGGTTCCTGCGGAGAATTTCACTCATGTTATGTGAGCTTTAAACAAGGTGGTCAAATTTCAGATGATCAGTACGAACAATTAGATAAGCTCCATTATAAAGTTGAAAATGAATTACTTAAGTTAATTGAATCTCTTCAAAGAAAGCTAAAAGATGGGGTTTGGGAAAACACCTTCCAGACTAAATAATGACTATGCCTCGTCCCCCTCCTCATATTCGTTACCCTGCTGCAGCCTTACTTGCATTGCACTGGATCAAACCTCTTGATCCAAATACAGAAGTTATCCGTTTTTGACCATTATTCCACTATTCCAACATTCCATTATTCCATGTGGATGGTAGAAATCATAACACTATTAGAATATCCTTAAATTCGGTCAGTTACAGAAATTCCAAGACTTTAACCAAACGGTTTCAAGCCAAAAAAGAGTCACCTTACAAAATTTAGTTTACCCCGCCCCCCCCTTTGGGATCACAGACCACATTTTTCTGGTTTTTTCATATCCTGGCATTACTTTAAATTACAGGCAACCATTTTTTCCAAATGAAGGAACCATGATTTGCCTTTTTGTCGCCAGAATGAGGTGAAAGGGGTTGACCGGATGATATTTCAAAGAAAGGCCCTCGGGTTTCGTTTCATTGTAAACTGTCTATGGATGTTTATATTGGTCCTAGTGTTTTGTACCACCAGTGACTTTTTAATGCATTTCCAGGACAAAACACTAGGTTTCACTCTGGTGACTTGGAGGATGAGCCCAATGGTATATGCCGCTTCAACAAAAGATACGGAGAAAAAACCCAACCGATTGATCCACGAAAAAAGCCCTTATCTGCTGCAACATGCCTATAATCCCGTCGCTTGGTTCCCCTGGGGTGATGAGGCCTTTAAAAAGGCGGAACAGGAAAACAAGCCGATCTTCCTCTCCATCGGTTATTCCACCTGTCATTGGTGTCATGTTATGGAACATGAGTCTTTT
>JAQYVK010000592.1 GCA_030145585.1 Desulfatiglandales bacterium
TATAGACAGGCTCTATGAAGTTTTTTCAGATCTGTTCGATGAAATCATTTTAGTGACCAATCATCCCGAGCAATTTCTGAATTTGGATTTGACGATCGTGACCGATATTTTTGACCTGCGCAGTTCTCTGACAGGAATCCACGCCGGCCTATTTTACATGAAAAACCCTTATGCCTTTTTCTCGGCCTGCGACACACCGTTTTTAAAAAAGGAGCTGGTCGAGATTCTGGTCGAACAAATTGAACAAAAAATTGATATCATTATGCCGGAGACAACCGCCGGTTTTGAACCGCTGTGCGCCATCTATTCGAAACGATGCCTTAAACCGGCCGAGGATCACCTTAAGGCCAACAAATTGAAGATCCAATGGGCATTTCGCTCCAACCGGATTAAAAACATACCGGAAAATCAATTGCGTTCAGTGGACCCCGAACTTAGATCGTTTTTTAACATCAACACACCGGAGGATCTGGCACGCGCGGAAGCAATGGTTGCAGAGGACAGAGGTATTTGAATTCGGAATTGGGAATGCGGAATTCGGAAAGAAAAAAAGAAGAAAGAGAACAGAGGACTTCTGGAAAAAGGTGATAAAATGAATATCGATAAAATGCTGGAATCCATCAAGCAGAATCCGGACTTTGAAAAAGCCGGAATGGTCCTGTGCCACAATGGGGTGGTGCGGGGTACATCCCGTGACGGGAAAAAAGTTAAGGGACTTAGAGTTTCAGTGAACCATCAAAAACTGGCTCACATTATCTCAGAGCAAAAGAAAATAGCGGGTATCGTGGATATCAAAGTTGAGATTGCCGAAGACAGGGATCTTGCGGTCGGGGACGATGTAATGCTGCTGCTGGTGGCCGGTGATATCCGGGAAAATGTGATTGCGGTGTTAACCGACACGCTCAATGCAATTAAAAGCACCGTGACGCGGAAGACGGAATACTTTTGCTGATTGACGAATTTTCAATTGAAGATTGACTATATTTTGGTACGGATAAATTTGAAAGGTCTGTTTCTGAGTTAGTGCATGAATTGGCCTGATTGGGGAAGAATTGGTTCTATTACAACAAAGGTACGTAATGTCCCACAGGAATTGGTGTATTTCCGACCGTCTCAAGCCCCAAATTTTAGCATTTTTAATGTTGGCGAAAAGGTCAGTATGGCATTATTCAGCATTTTGATAAACTTTTTCCAGCCTCAGGTATCCTCCCCGAAAAAGCCCTAGAATTAGCTCTTTTATCATTAAAGAGGCAAAGGTTCTAATCGAGAATTGGCGAAAACAGTACATTACGGTCAGGCCGCACAGCAGTCTTGGCTATCGGCCACCGGCACCGGAGGCTGTTCAACCTTTGACCTTTTTTGATTTACATCGGATAGGGGAAATATGCCCCGGATTCTAACTTAACAAATGGTACAAAAATTGGGGGCAGGTCACTTACATAGTCTAAAAATTGATTGCGGAATTTGACAACTCCTATTGTAACTATCTGCAATTCGAGGAAGTGTGTTGACTGAACTGCCTTATATTACAGGTTTTATTATTGGTACGATATTTGCGTGTGTCTATTTGAATAAAGGATAGTTAATTTGAGATACCCACTTCCGAAAGAGCTAATGGCCTGCATCAATTGTGTGTAGGCGTGGCAAAAAGTGATAGGGAAAAAAATTCATGCTATGAAACACTTATGTAATGTTACTAATAGGTTAATATCTCAATTATCGTAAACATTTTTAACAACGAGGTTCTTATGACTGAAAAGAGATTCGATGTGCTTGTTATTGGAGCTGGACACAATGGTCTCATTTTAGGGACCTATCTGGCAAAGGCAGGGCTTCAAGTGGCTGTGGTGGAGAGACGACTGGAGGCCGGGGGAGGCCTGAGCTCGGAGGAGATAACCATCCCGGCATTTCTGCACAATTTACACTCCTACTTCCATGATACCATCAATATTATGCCGCCCTATGAAGATCTTGAACTGGAAAGATTCAATGCCCGCTATTACCGCCCCCCCGTACAGGCAGGTCTGATCCTTCCTGACGGTCGGTCTCTCTGTCTCTACGATGATCTTGACAAAACATGCGAGAGCATTGGACGTTTTTCAAAAAAGGATGCTGAAAAATGGCGGGAAATTGTTGATAATTACGGGCCCTTTGTCTCTACCATCCTCCCTCCCGCCTTTTATACGCCTCCCACACCTCCCTCTGAACATGCCAGGCAAATGGAATCAACACCGGAAGGGATGGAGTGGTTGAGAATCGGTCGAATGAGCCCCCAGGAAGTTCTGGATGAGTGGTTTGAATGTGATTATCTCAAGGCCCTCGTGCTTCACCATCTTCCCATCCCCCGGGGAATACTCCCCGATTATTCAGGGCTGGGGACGGTCATACCGCTGGTCATCAGTCAGGCTGAGCAGTCCCAGATTGCCTTGAGCGGGTCCCACTCCCTTGCCCATGCCATGTGGCGGGCACTCATTGCCAACGGGGGGGAAATCATATCACTCTCCCATGTCAGCAAGATACTGGTTGAAGACGGTAAGGCAGCAGGTGTGGAAGTCAAAGACGGCACAAGGTATATGGCTCCCGTTGTGGCCAGCACCATAGATCTCAAGCAGACTTTTCTAGACCTTGTGGGTGAGAAGCACCTGGAACCCGAATTTGTAGACAAGGTAAAGGGTTTTAGGCTTGATGAATTCTCCGTTTTCTCAGTTCACATGGCCCTGCGGGAGGCCCCGGTATTTAAGACCAAAAATGGTTACGAAGATATCAATCAGGCCTTCAGATTAAATATCGGGCTGGATAACCCTGATGACTATGTGGCCATCCTTTCGGATGTCAGGCAGGGTAAGCTCCCTGAGAGGCTCGGTTTTATTGCCAGTATACCCACCTTGTTCGACCCCTCCCAGGCCCCTGGTCCTTTCCATACGGCATTTCTCTGGCAGATGGTCCCCTATACGATTAAAGGGGCCCATTGGGATGACGTGAAGGAAGAATACATGGAGCGCTGCATCGCAAAGTGGAGAGAGTACTCCCCGAATCTGACGGATGACAATATCATCAAGGCATCAACCCAGACCCCCCTGGATATTGAGCAACGGTTCATTAACATGAGAGAGGGCGGGGTCTTCATGGGTCGAATGAATTTGGCCCAGATAGAGCATTTCAGACCCCTTCCCGATCTGGCGCAATTTCGTACGCCCATTGAAGGGCTCTACCTCGGCGGCGCCTGCATGCACCCGGGAGGGGGCATCATTGGAGCCCCGGGACTGATCGCGGCCGAGGCCATTATGGATGATCTGGAACGCCCTAAGTGGTGGGAATAATCCAGCGAAGCTCCACCTCTTATAAGATCTTAACCTATGTAGACGGCTAGTGTAAAACGAGAAAGGATGATAAATCATGAGCAATGAATACGATGGAATTATAATCGGAGCAGGCCACAACGGCATGATCTGTTGTGGCTACCTCGCCAAAGCGGGTCAGAAAATTCTGGTGGTGGAGCGCCACCTTGAGATGGGGGGTGGGCTGGACGCCCATGAGGGCCAGACCCCCGGCTTCTGGCACAATGTCCATTCTGCTAACCATCGGGGTCTTTGTGATACCGTTTGGTACAAACAGCTGCAACTGGCAGAACACGGCCAGGAATACATCCGCCTGCCGGTGTCCGTAGCCATGCTCCTGAGGGACAACAGGGCAATCCTCTGGTACGCCGACGAACCTGAAAAAACGGCCGAATCCATCGGTCAATTCTCCACCAAGGATGCCAAAAGCTTTTTGGCGGCCAAAAAAAAATATGCCGACATGGCAAAGGAAATCTTTGCCGTGGAACAGTATTCACCTCCTGTTCCTTTCAAGAAGAAAAAGGCATTGCTGGAAAGGAGTTCTGTGGGACGTCAGTACCTCAAGTGGCAGCCCTATTCCATCATGGAGGTTTTCAGCGAAATTTTCGAACATGATGTGGTACGGACCATGTTCACCTTCCTTTCGATCGTTCGGGGCTACGAGGTGGATTCCAAGGATCTGGGTTTTATCGCTGCTGCTGCTCTTGGTTCCGGTGTCGAGACACAGATAGCCAAGGGCACATCACACAGTCTGGCCCACACCCTTCATAAAATGATCATCAGGGCCGGTGCCGACGTTATAGACGGCGTGGGTGTTGAAAAAATTATGGTCGAAGAGGGACGGGCCGTCGGGGTCAGGCTTGAGGACGGAAGGGAATTTTGTGCGAAAAACTTCATAGCCAGCAGTATCAATCCCAACATGACCTTTCTCGACATGATCGGCCCAAAGCAACTTGATCCCCAATTCACTAAAAAGGTTGAGAACTTTAAATATTCCAATACAACGCCGTTATTTACCCTGCATCTGTCACTGAATGAGCAGCTCAAATGGAAAGCGGCCGAACACCATCCTGATGTTGAAAAGGCTTGGTACATTGTGGCCGGTCCTGAATCCTTAAGTGACGTGGTCCAGTTATACGAGGATTGCGAGGCCGGGAGAATACCGAGGGCCATAAACCTTGTTGGGGGGCTTCCTTCTCAGCATGATCCCACCCAGGCCCCGCCGGGCAAGTGCTCGGCCTTCTTCTGGCAAGTCGCCCCCGGAAGCCTCTCTGAGGAAGAGGGGGGTAAAGAGCGGTGGGACCAAATCCGGGATGAATACACGAAAAGGTGCGCAGATCATCTGGCCTATTATGCCGAGAATCTGACACCCGAAAATATTGTGGAAAGCTTCGGGTTCACACCTCTTGACATCGAGCGACACCTACCTGAAATGGTGGGCGGGGATATTCAGGTGGGTGAATTGAGCCACAGCCAGATTCTTGACAAGCGGCCCTTCCCCGAGTGCAGCCGGTACAGTACACCCATACCCGGTTTATACCTGTGCGGGGCAAGTACACATCCCAGCGGCAACATAACAGGTGCACCCGGTTATAATGCGGCCAACGCCATCTGCCAGGATCTGGGCTTAAAACCGTGGTGGAATCCGGTGGATTCCGAAGCGCACTGGAAATCCCTTGGTGAGAAGGAGGAAATATCATGATTGAAGTCGATATGTCTTTTGGACGGTTGCCGGGAAAAGACCAGGAGGCTTACTTTGAAATAACTAATATATTCGTATCCATGGCACTGGAAGCAGAAAAGGTATTGTGGAGTTGAGAGCCAACAGAAATATGCTGGGCGTTTCCCAAGTTTACTTTAGGACCTTTTGGAACCACCTGGTAGATTGGACCGAATATCATGAGACCAAGGAACGGCAAGATGCCTGGGGCGAAATGAATCCCGTAATGAGTTTGATGTCAAAATTTAACAGAAGGAGTAAAGATGATTACGATCGAAAACAGCTTAATTGCAGAAAAAGATATCAAAACGATTTGGGAGCTTTTTAACGATATTAGCGCCATAGCAAGTTGTGTACCGACCTGTGTGGGATTTAAGGTGATAGACGATAACACGGTCGCCTGCGATCTGCGGATTAAACTTGGGATGATTCCCCTTGATAACAAAGCAACGGTCAGCATTTCAGAACGGCGGGATGAAAGGCACCTTGAGGCTAAGGGCCAAACAGAAGCAGGTGATCTCATGAAAAAATTCGGGAAGGTCGCCACCGGGACCGTCACTCATCTTCACATTATTCTGGATCTTGATGAGATAGATGATCAAAACACACGTATTCATTTCACCATCAACGCCGATGCGGTAGGTCAGATGAAAAGAATTTACGAGGCCGTGATCAAAACACAGAGGAAGATAACAGAGCAACAGTTTGCCAAGAAACTTGAGAATGCGCTGGGTGCCAAGGTTCGATTCGAGGAGAAACCCGCCTCATAAGATGAGAGACGGTGGAAATTTTCAATATGGAACAGATTGAATCCTCGATACGTCCTGTGGGAATCGCGAACAGGTTTAGAGATCTTCTCCAGATCCTTAAAGGTCAGGGTAGGACCATTTACACAGGAGATGAATTCGAGGTAGCGTTTATTTCACGCCCACATCAGGCTCATCAACGGCGTTAGGCTATAAAGGGATTTATTCATAAAGGCAGTTTTCCTTGTCCAAGTGCCTGCTAGATGGGAAGGATAATGGAGTCTATTACCATGTTGAAATAATTCCTGTCGATTTTTATTGATGCAATCCAGTCCTCTACCTATTTCGACCATACGGAATCTTCAATCTATCCATTTTGTATCTCAGAGTGCTTGGATTTATTCCAAGCAACTCGGCGGCTCCACCTGATCCATGGATTCTCCCCTCTGCCTTCTTCATCGCCAGCTGAATATGCATGGATACAGCCTCATCAAGTTTTTGAAGCTCTCCTTCTTGGGCGAGAAA
>JAQYVK010000593.1 GCA_030145585.1 Desulfatiglandales bacterium
TTCATGTTCGGAGGTGACCTCCATGAGACGGCCATTAGAGCCTTCGGTAATCATGGTGTTGCCGTTGGGTAATCGCTGGGCGGAACTGATATAGCCGCTGTAGAACCTATAGTTTTCTGTCGGAAGATTGGCGGGGCCTTCAGCCGCTTTATATTGCCAAACGATTTCGAAGGACAGGGGATCGATTTCTACAACGCGAGAAAAATCACGAAGGGCATTCTGAAAGCCTTTGGGGGAACTGGGGTTCGGCGCTCCGTAACCGGCCCAACCTCCGTTGTCAAAGATCAGGATGTTCCCCTCTCCCGGTAACCCTTTGGGAATCATATGGGCATGATGCTGTCCGATGATCCAACCCAACCGTCGCAGTTCCTCAGTCTCAGAATAATCGGGACCCAGTTTCCAGACAATTTTCCCGGTCTTCTTGTCCGTAATCCCCATAATATTGCTCATACGACTGCTCCAGATAAGATTGTCCGGATGAAATCGATCATCACCGTCATCATACAATCTGTTAGGACCCAGGGCGGACAGGGCGTTTATATGCATCCAGTCGGCTGCCCCCTCGCCTACCCTGGAAAGCAGGTTTGGGTTGCGATACATGGTGTTTTTCGCTTCTTCGCTGAAGCCCAGTTCTTCGAAATGGTCATTAATCAACCATTCCCATATGATCTCACCTTCCCAGTTCACTTCAATAAAGGCATCGTCCAAGAGTAATTTGTCGGTGATCTGTGGGTTTTTCAAGTTTTTGTGGCTCAAGATGAGGGTATTGCCTTCGGTGACCTTGGGCTCCATCCCCGGAACATAATAACCGACCGTATTGCCTTCCCGCTGAAAATCGTGGTGCTGGCGGGCCATCCACTGAGGTTCCTCTCCGGGATCTTCTATGTATTCGTATTGATCAAATTGCCACATAATGTTGCCGTCCCAATCCAATTGAACAAGCTTCTTATGATCTTGATACCCGTATTTCTTATTACGAATGCCCGGGGTTCCCATAATGATCCCGCCGGGTAACATTTTGTTGGGCATGCCGTTCAGCCTTTTAAATTGCTTGACGATACTGCCGTTCATGTCGATGACCGTTGCACCGACCTCTTTTGCCTGAAACAGGGTATACCCGTTCCAGCACTTATCTGGGTTATAAACTGTTGTACAAGTTGGATAAACGCTTGGAAATCCCATAAATTTCCTCCCTCAATATTTAGAAATAACTGAATTTGTTTCGTGGCTCAGTGAAGAAACCCGCCCACAGAGCGGGGCTTCTTCTTGCTTTCCTTAGGAAAGCCTGAATAAGCTTCATAGGCTTGGGCGCTCACGCCCCTAAACACTCATTGGCCATTCATCCCGGTGCACAACACGGGTGTTCTGGCTTTTTCACACAAAGACAGGCCATAAGACTATTGGGATATCAAAATTTTGCAAGTGAAAAGTTTTACAAGGGTTCCAGGATACAAGCCCGCCACAGAGACGTCGGATAAGCCCTCCACAAGGACGGCGGGTAAACCCTCCACAAGGACGGCGGGTAAAATTCAAGGGGCCAAGGGGATTTAACGGGCTTAAAAGACCGCGGGCAGGCGAGGGGGCAGCTTCAAGCGATTTCGGCTCGAGTGGGCTTTGGGGGGGCTGCAAGGTAAATGAAAAAGGCACCTAGAAGTAAGGTTACGAAAAATATAATATATGGTATTTGATAATTGCCGGTGAGATCGTAGAGCCAGGCCGCAAAGAGAGGGCCACCAGCCAAGGCTATCATGTATGCAGGCATGATGACGCCACGTATCGTTCCTATGAACGTCCGGCCAAAATAGTCGGCCCAGATCAGATCCCGGAGAACGAGGTCGGCCCCCATGGAAGCACCATATATAATCACGTAAATAAAAACGAGGGGAACGCTTTGTGACGTGAGGAGGACTAATATACCAAATGCACACCCTGTATAGCTGATGATAATACAGATTCGGACAGATACTCTTTCGGAAATCAAACCCCAGGGTATTTTCACCAAGGCGCAGCACAAGGCAAAAATGGTCATGGCACTTGCAGCAATATCTTTAGAGAATCCCTTGTCTAGCAGATAGGGAATAAGATGGATCATCACCCCGGAAATGGAAAGACCAGCCAGATTGAATCCCAGTAAAAGGAGCCACAATGCCTTGGTCCGCAAGGCATCTCTGAGGGTCCAGATTCGTTCTCCCGAAGATATGTTAGTGGTCTCAGCCAAGCCTTGAGATTTTGCCGAGATGGATTCAGGATCGTCACCGTCGGGCAGAAGGCCCATATCTTCCGGACGGCGCCGAACAAAAACGGCAACCGGAATGACGGTCAAACCCCATACGATTATCCCCAGCACCATGAGGGTATTCCGCCAACCAAAGTCGGAAATGAGAAAGTGGGTCAAAGGGACAAAGGCAAGTCCGGACAGAGAAATACCTAGAGTAGAGATGGCCATGGCCCTGCCTCTTTTACGTATGAACCATTTGGCTAGGATGGTGTTGGTCACCAGACTGCCATAACCGACCATCCCCAAAGCGCCGATAACCCCGTATATGAAATAGTATTGCCAGATGTTCTGGACATAACTCACGGCAAAGGGAACGCCGCCGGCGATGATCACACCTATTGACATGAGCATTCTGGCCCCATATTTGGTATCGGCCAGGGGACCGATTAAGGGACCGAGCAAACCAGCTGTAATCGTCCTTGTTGTGAGTGCCCCAGTCATCATGACCGTCGTCCAGCCAAGTTCACCCTTCATGGGCCCAAGGAAAAGCCCAAAGGTATACCATCCGAAAGCATCGGCCGCGAACCAGCACAGAAAAGCCACCCCTACGATGAACCAGCCGTAAAAAATGCGCTTCTCTCTATTTGTTGGTATTGTTTCCAAACCAAAAATTTCTCTATTGAGGTATTGTGGTCATTGTCAGAAATATGTTCCGATTGGCCTTTTTGTTAAATCCCCCTGGCCCCCTTCACGCGGCGCAAGCGCCTGCGCTGCGCGTGTCAAAGGGGGAACTTATGAAGGCCCGAAGTAGGTTCAGCACACCTATGGCCGCAAAGAGCAATGTCGGGGTTTAAGCATTCCCCACTTTTCAAAAAGGGGGGCCAGGGGGGATTTTATACTGTCGCACACTCCTTCAAATCGGAACATATTTATGACATCAGCTATGGTGAAAAAGTCAGGAGGCCCCCTGCATTGAAGACTACCTTCGTATAGTCGGTGCCGTGGAAGATAAGCGCTTTAAGTATAAAACGAGACCGTCTCTTTGATACGTGTATCTAGGACATTAAAGAAGGCAACCAGAGGGCCAAGCCTGGGACGAAGAAAACAAGCGCCACTCGAAAAACGTCTGCCACCAGAAATGGAAATATCCCCTTGAAGATAGTTCCCAAAGGAACATCCTTGGCCACGCCTGAGAGCGCAAAGACATTGATGCCGACGGGCGGGGTAATCTGTCCCATCTCGGCCATGGTTACGACGATGACGCCGAACCAGATGGGGTCGTATCCAAGACCCGTGACGACCGGGAGAAAGATGGGTATCGTGAGGACAATGGCGGGGATGATGGGCATGATACAGCCAAGGATGATGTAAACGAAAAGAATGGCCCAAACCGTCACCTCTTTCGCAACGGGCAGGGCAACCACAATGTCAGACAACATAAAGGGGATCTGGGACATCGTCAGGAAGTAGCTGAAAATGTCTGCGCCTATCAGCATTAGCAGCAGCATGGCCGTGTTCTTGCAAGCGTCGGCAAGGGATAAAAGGATTTTATCCTTGTTCAGCTTCCTTCTGATAAAGCCGAGCAAAAGGGCCCCGAAGGCCCCGACACCAGCCGCCTCTGTGGGGGTGAATATGCCGGTGTAGATCCCTCCGATAACAAGAATAAAAAGAACCAGTATGCCCCAGGTGTCTTTTAAAGAGAGAATCTTTTCCCGCCAAGTCGAGGTTGGTCCCGGTGGTCCTAGCTTAGGCTTGACCTTGCACATGAGGTATATGGCCACCATGTAAAAGACCGCCTCCAAAAGACCGGGGATGACGCCCGCCATGAAGAGCGCTCCGACGGACTCCTCCGTAATTTGGGCATAAATGATAAAAGCGATACTGGGTGGGATGAGGATACCGATGCTTCCTCCCGCGGCTACGCAGCCACAGGCAAGACCGTCATCGTACTTATACCTCCTCATCTCAGGCAGGGCAATGGTCCCCATGGTGATGGCCGTGGCCATGCTGTTGCCGCTGACGGCCGCAAAACCGGCACATCCCCCAACAGTGGACATGGCCAGTCCACCGGGCAGTCTCCCGACCCAGCTTCGGACGGTCGTATAGACGTCCTTGCTTAACTCGGCATGAAAGCATAGCACGCCCATTAAGACGAAGAGAGGAATGGTCGTCATCGTATGATTTGAGACTGTTCTGAAGGGAGTTGTCCCCAGAATGGCCAAGCTTGCGTCCGGATTGACCAGATAGCTGAACCCGAGATAGCCGATGAGCCCCATGACCGGTCCGATCGGCATACTAGAGAAGAGGAGCAGGATGAGAAGGGCTATGCCGACAAGCCCCATGACCGGCCGGGCGAGATCCCATTGCAGCCAGCGAAGCCAGTCGGGTAGGGTTATGAGAACCAAAACAAACAAGCCTCCCAGCCAGAGCCAGAGCCAGGGACGCTTGCAGGTCTTTAAGACATCGTCAACGGATTTGAAAAAATCACCCAGAAAAACTAGGCTGAGCAGGACACTGGCGATGACGACGATCCACATAAAGGGAAAATTGGGTATGAACAGAAGATCCGAGGAAGTCCCGTTAACCCGCAGGGCTTCTGCCTGTACAATGCCCCGCCAGGTTATCAGCGAAAAAATGATAGTGCAGAGAAGATAGGTGATGCTCAGGATAACCGCAAGCTGGCCGGGCGACAGCTTGCCTGTGAACAGGGTGATAGAGACGTGACCTTTCTTTGTTTGGGTGTATGCCAGGCCCAGAAAGACCACTAGGACCATCATGAATTCTATCAGCTCATAGCTTCCCTTGATGGGCCGGTTGAAAAAATAGCGAAGGACGACATCCAATGTGACAAGAAGTACCATCAATGCCAGGACGACCCGTCCAACGCTATCAGCGATTCGGCTCAAGGGGTGGGTTGTTTTCTCTAAAAAACGCCCTGCTCGTTCCACTGTCATCCCTTTTATATCCCCCCCCTTTCAGTAGAAAAATGCATCTTCATTAAGGCTCCAACTTCATGAGTCTCTGGGCCTCATCAAGGACGGCCCGGCCGGGAAGGCCTTTGGCTTCCATGGCCTTGACCCATTTATCCGCCTCCGGTTGGGCTGTGGCTATCCACCTCGCCCTTTCTTTGGGCGGAATGACGTATATTTTTCGGCCTAGTTCCCGAACAATCTTCTTGCCCACTTCCTTTTCAGCGCTAACCGCGGCGCAGTTCGCGTAGGGCATCATTTCTTTTGTGACTTCCGTGATGACCTTTTGCGCATCTTTGGGCAATTTGTTCCAGGTGTTTTTGTTCATGACGGTACCATAGGCCATGGCCGCGAGATGAATATCCGTGTGATAGTTGGTCACCTCGTAGATCTTAAAGGCCTTGAAGGCACCCCATGCCAGGGCGGAACCGTCAGCGACGCCCTTTTCAACGGTCTGGTAGATATTGGGGGTGGGCATGGTGACAGGCACCGCGCCCAGGGCTTCCAGTGCGGCCCTCGCGCCGGGCTGGGTGGCGAGCTTCATTCCCTTGATGTCTTCCAGCTTACGGATCGATTTTTTGACCGTGTGAAGCTCATAGGGCATCGTGGTCCAGGACCATAGGAGATGGGTTTCTTTGACTTCCGCCCTCATCTCAGGAAATTTCTCAAAGAGTTTTGTCAACACATTGGCGCCCGCAAAGGTGCTTTTAACCAGGTAGGGCAATTCCATGACGCTGGTCAATGGAAAACGCCCCGGGGTCCAACTGTACATGACCCATGATATATCCGCGATACCGTTCTTGACGGCATCATAGGAATCCCTGGCTTTGACAAGGGTCTGGGCGACATAAAATTTTATCTTGACCTGCCCGTTGGTGCGCTTTTCGATTTCCTTTGCCCAGGGGATAAAGGCATTGACATAAGGTGCGGCCTTGGGTGGGACGTGGGACGCAAAGCTAAGCTCAATGGATTTGGCCAGTGTCGGCGTCGAGAGTGCGGCAACCAACAAAAGGGCCAGAAGGGGGATAAAAAATAAACTTGCGGTCAGGGTAAGTGTTTTCTTTGTCTTCATTTTTCCCTCCTTAAGATTAAGTTTCGAAAACTGATCATTTTTTGCCAGATATTCATCAACTGCCATCGTTTGACTCTGGCGCCTTAGCCGTTGCGGCTGATAATTATCACCTGTCCCGAATGATGTCAAGTTTCCAAATCGTTAATGTGAGATTCAACTTCTATCTTTAACTGTTTTGAATTATTGGGCATTCATTTTCTCAAAATATGAGAAATGGGGTCTAAATCACCCATTTCTGCTTGTGCAATTCGAGGCTGAAGACGGTTATTAGTACGAACTGAATTTTTCAGGATTTTTTTGAAATATGACAGCTCAAGGGTTACTTCTACATTTAATCCTTTATTATCATTGAGATATTGGCTGGATACAAAAAGTTGAAATCATGTTTTCGGATTTTGATCTACGATTGAACTCTACTATTTCGCTGAAGTGGTTTAGGTTTTTGACAAAAGTCTCTTATTTTGTGATATGAAAAAGCTTGGTGAGGGAGTTGACAGAAGTACTGTAATGTTGATATTGAACCCAAACGTTTTCCGTTGGCGTCTGGGGTTTCAGTTCACTAAAACCAAAAAAGGAGGTAAGTGGAGATGAAAAAAGCAATTTTCGGGATGATGGTTCTTGTTCTCGGCCTGATATGGTTGGTTCCAATTATGGGGAGTAACGCCAATGCTGCTCCCATTACACTGAAAGTATCGAGTTGGGTCCCCCCTATGCACGTGTTTCACCGTGCTATCATGGTACCCTGGGGTAAAAAAATTGAAAAGTTAACCAATGGTCAAGTTGTGTTCAAACAGTTTCCCAGCCAAGCCCTCGGGAAACATAATGATCAATACGCTATCACCACGAGGGGTATTACCGATATCGCCTTGATCATGCAGGCCAGCACACCCGGTCGTTTTCCCGGTACCTCTGTGATGAGATTGCCGTTTTTGACCGTCAACAGCGAGAGGGCCAGTACGAGCTTGTATAAATTATATGAAAAGTACCTAAAAGACGAATATACGGATTTTAAGGTGCTGGCCTTGATTACTGCCACGGGTGGACAGTTTCATATGGCAAAGAAGTGGATTAAGACCGTGGAGGACGTGAAGGGCATGAAAATTAGAGCCCACGGTTTAATTGTGTCCCAGGATCTGAAAGCCCTTGGCGCCACCCCCCTCACCATGCCTCTGCCGGATATATATACCGCCGTCGAGAGAGGGACAATTGATGGCATGGCCTTACCGTGGGAGATCATGAGACCCATGAAATTTTGGGAGGTCACGAAATATCATACAGAGCTGAGCCTTTACAGCCCGACATTTGCGATCGGCATGAACAAGAAGAAATTTGCGAGCCTCCCTCCGGATGTACAGAAGGTCATAAATGACAATAGCGGGCTGAATTTCTCTATCGCAAGCGGGAAAGCTTGGGACAAGGAAGATGCCGCGTCTAAAGCGGTCTGTGTGAAGAATGGTGCTCAGATCTATAAACTCGAGGGGAAAGAATTGGAAAGGTGGAAAAA
>JAQYVK010000594.1 GCA_030145585.1 Desulfatiglandales bacterium
CGGGTGATCCGGACCACCCTCAGAACAGGGGCAGGTTGTGCATAAAGGGCATAACCTATGATGAACTCCTCTATCATCCCGACCGAATAAAGCATCCCATGAAGCGTATGGGTGAACGCGGTAACGGCAAATGGACCGAGATATCCTGGGATCAGGCGTTGGATGAAATAGCCGCGAAATTCAATGAAATCATTGGAAATCACGGACCGGAAGCCATTACTCTGGGTTTCGGGACCTATCCCAAGGGCGGGGTTATTCCCACTTTTATCTTCTGTCAGGCAATCGGCTCTCCGCAACATTTGACCATTGATGGTCCTTATTGCTTCACCCCGCATATCATAGCCGATGTCCTGACTTACGGGATCAATGTGAAATGCGAGCAGACCGGCGCCTATTTCTATGACAGCAAAGCGATTGTTCTATGGGGGCACAATATGGCAGTTTCCTTCCCGCCGAAGTGGTGGCGGATCCAGGAAGGGCAGAAAAGGGGCGCCAAGTTAATTGTCATAGATCCGAGGAAGAATGAAGTGGCAAAGGAGGCTGATTCATGGTTGAAAATCAAACCTGCAACGGATGATGCCCTTGCTCTGGGTTGGCTGAATGTCATAATAAAGGAAAAACTATATGATGAACCTTTTCTCAAAGAGTGGACGAACGCACCGTTTCTGGTACGAACAGATGAAATGAAACTTCTCCGGGAAAGCGACATCAGAGAAGGAGGACGGTCCGGCAACTTCCTCGCCTGGGACCTGGAATCAGCCGGCCCGGTTGTCTACGGTACCGAAGACTTGAAATATGAGAAAACAGATATGACACCGGCCCTTTCCGGGGCCTTCAAGGTCACATTAACGGACGGCAAGGAAGTCGTATGTGAACCGGTATGGCAAAGCTTTATGAAAGTCGTTGAGGCGTTTTCGCCTGAAAGAGTCGAGGAAATAACCTGGGTTCCCGCACAACAGATTGTCGAAGCGGCCAGGACCTACGCCACGAGCAAACCGGCCGTTCTTATGACCCATATGGGAACCACCATGCAGACCAATGTCATCCAAACAACGCGCCTTCTAAGCTTATTGATAGCGCTTACCGGGAATTTTGATGCCAAAGAAGGGAACGGAGTCGTACAGTACCCTATCAGTTCCTATCTTGAAATGTCTTCGAAGATTCTGAGAGCCGACCGAGAGGTTGAGGAAAAACAGATAGGAGCGATGGAATACCCTCTCCTTTCAGGACCGGACTCCATCCGGGCGAAGGTTCATCCGGGGCTCTGGTATAAGGATCTGGAGGAAGGCAACATGATTAAGGCCCTCTGGACGAGCAGCAATCCCGTGCTCAATTCCGAGGACACCACAAGGGTAATCGAGGCTCTGAAGAAGCTGGAACTGCTTGTTGTGGTCGATTTTTTCAGAACACCTACGGCCGATATCGCTGATTATATCCTCCCCCCCGCCTCCTGGCTCGAACGGGACGAGATTGCCGACACCCAAAACTATCCGAATTTCATGGCCGCCCGTCAGAAGGTTGTCGAGCCTGTAGGGGAGTGTCGCGATGAATATGAAGTATTGTTCGACCTTCTGAATCGGATGGGTGTGGATCTTCCCTTTCCTGAGCCGATCAAAACCCCCGAAGATTTATACAATTTCAGGTTGAAAAAAGCAGGCATCACGTTCGACGAATTGAAAAAACAGGGCATTATATCCGTACCACTCACTGAGAAAAAGTATGAAAAGGGATTGTTGCGCTCTGACGGCAAACCAGGCTTTGAAACCCCGACCGGAAAATGTGAAATCTGGTCAACGAGACTCGAAAAACACGGATATAGTCCCCTTCCTTACTATGAGGACAAATATCCTTCCGGTGATGTCTTGGATGATTATCCCTTGATCTTGACAGACGGCAGAACCTTGGAAATCTACCACGGTCTTGGCCTTACTTTGCCCAGCCGTCGTAAAAGAGTGCCGGATCCGATTATTGAAGTCCACCCGGAGACAGCAGAAGGCATGGGTATAAAGGAAGGGGAGTGGGTGTGGGTAGAAACGCATCAAAATACGAAACGCTTCAGGAGGAAAGTCGTATTGGCCCCTGAACTTCATCCAAAGGTTATATGGGGAAATACCCATTTTTATTATCCGGAGAAAAGCGATTTAATGGCCAGGTTAGAACCTAATATCAACCTTGCACATACGTTGGAGGGCCCACTTGATCCCATAGACGGCGCGAGTCAGATCAGGGGTGTGCCGTGCAGAATAATTCAGGGTTAAAATATCGTCTCGTACTATAAAAGATCATAAAGGCCTTATTATGATCAATAGGAAGGTTTGAGGTTATTGATGTGTGACTATTAAAAAGGAGATAAAGATGACGAAAGAGAAAAAGACCTATTTGCTCAGTTATGCAGGCCGGAAACAGCGCTTTGCCCGCGCTGTTGTAGCAGGTGACTTTGTGTTCCTGTCAGGATCAAGCGGCAGGACCCTGGAGACCGGAGAGGTGTCCTCTGATGACGTCCGGGATCAGACGCGGGTAGCCATGGACAAGATCCGTCTGGCCCTGGAGGAGGCCGGGACATCCATGGAAAATATTGTAAAGGTCTTGATCTACTTCAAGGATATGAAGGACTACGAAGCGGTAAAACAGACCGAGTTCGAATACTGGGAACAACACGCGCCCACCCTGGCAGCGGAGCCTCCGGCGAGTACCGTCTGTCAGGTCGCTTCCCTGTCCAAGTCTAATATGCTTGTGGAGTTTGATATTATCGCCCTTTGTGGATAAGAAACGATACTCCAACCAAATATCTTCGGAAATCACCACAAAGGTCCTTCTATTTCGAGTTTCTTCATGAAGCAAGCATGGTGAAATCAGGGATACACCTTAACGAGGTGCATACAGAACCATTTTGGGTCGTTTCTCCATTTCTTTTGCCAGATGAACTTTACGCTTGAATTCAAAAATGGGACATTTGAAAATTGCCTCGGATTGATGAAACAGGGAGAAGCCGACCTGATGACCAGCTTACTGCGGCGCTTAGCAAGTCCGGATGCCTCTGGTTTGCTTCATCATGTGGTAAATTCACCTTTTCTTAATCGAGCCCAAAAAATTCATGGCTGTGATTTTGAAATATTGAAGAATAGGGTTCGTTTCAGAGTTAGTCACGATAGTCAACAACCTTCCTAAAATCCCATCGACAATTTCCTAAAATTAATTGTATTTTTAACGAAAAAATGTATTTATCAACATATCAGTCAAAATAAATACATATTTCCACCGTAAAATGCTTTTTTCAACACACACCTCGATCACAAAGTATTAGTAAATAATACTTGCAAATAAATGTGTTTTGTTATAAAAAAACCTAATTAAATGCTTTTTTTCACAGAAAGACATAGGTTTTAACGGTGAGCTAGTGAAAAATGCAGAATTCAACCAATCCGAAGGCCTAAAACCGGTCGGTTACAGCGAGTTAGTCCGCCGGTATTCTCTCGACGTCATACCACATTATGCTCAGTCCTTTATTGCGGTGAAAGGAAGGCGCAAGACGGTCATAGACGGACATAGGCAGATTGAGATTTACACGAAGAAATATGATCCGGATGATACCTTGGAAGGTCATTTGACTTTTGCCCTTAAGTTTGAAGGAATAAATCTGGGAATTCTCAACACCCTTTTCTCCGCAGTCGACCACAAAGAACTAGAACTTTTTATTAAGGACACCCCGGCCGGGAAGTACAAACGAAAAATTTGGTTTCTATACGAGTTTCTTACAGACAAAGAACTAAATATAGAGCCCTCCAAGGTGACCAATTACATTGACCTCCTTGATAAATCCAAGTACTTCAGCGCCAAAGGCATCCCACATCGGCGGCAGAAGGTTCGTGATAATCTGTTGGGCGATCGGCGCTACTGCCCCATGATTCGACAAACCAACACTTTAAAGAATTGCATCGCCCTTCAGTTAGAAAAAAAAGGGATGGAAGTTTTGGGGAACTATCCCGAAGAAATCCTTAGGCGAGCTGTTTCTTATCTCTACACCAAAGAAACAAAGTCTTCATTCGAGATCGAACGGGCGACCCCGGATCAGAAACGGGCTGCACGATTTGTTGAGTTGCTTAAATCAGCCGACGATCAAGAGTTCTTTAATAAACCATCATTAATAGAACTTCAGCAGGCAACCGTTGATGAACGTTTTGGCAACAACGGCTTCCGTACTGATCAGAATTACGTTGGACAGACAGTGAATTTTGGTAATGAGCTGGTCCATTTTGTGGCACCCAAGCCTGAAGATATTCCGGAGATCATGGAAGGCATGTTCTATGCCTATAAGCGCATGATGTCTTCCGAAATTCATCCCGTCGTTATTGCAGCAGCAATCTCATTTGGATTCGTCTTTATGCATCCGTTTGATGACGGCAACGGACGCATTCATCGTTTTTTAATTCATAACATTCTGGCAAAAAGGAGTTTTACACCCAGAGGACTGATCTTTCCGACCTCGGCTACTATGTTGCGCAAGATTAAGGAATACGACGAAACGCTCGAGCTCTTTTCAGAACCTCTGATACCACTAATAGATTACAAACTGGACAGTGATGGCAGGATGGAGGTCAAGAATGAAACGGCAGTACATTACAAATATATCGATATGACACCTATAGTTGAGCGACTATTCGGGTTTATTCAGGATACCATTGAGAATGAGTTCGTTTCAGAGCTGGACTTCATCCTTGATTACGACAAGGCCAAACATGCTATAAGGGACATAGTAGACATGCCGGATCGACTTATCGACCTTTTTATCCGTTTATGCATTGAAAACAATGGTCGACTGCCTAAGCGCAAGCGCAAGAGCACGTTTGATCGCCTTACAGATAAAGAAGTTACTCAAATTGAAGAGTGCGTCCGCAACGCCTTTACCCGGGCTACCGCGGACAACTGAAGGACATGTATTAATACGGATCTGGCCATATTCAGTATTTGATATTTTGTCAAATATCATTGAATGTGAAAATCCATGACCCATTTCTTTGTAGGAGATAAATCAATGAGACCTAACAAGAAGAGTTTTATTAACCCCAACTACCCCATGAGCAATCATGATATGAAACGAGACAAGACTTGGGGTGGAACCGCACCGCGTCTTCGCCCCGGACTCTGGTATCCAAAGAGATTCCTACCCCGGGTTCTCCCGGACAGACCCGGCTATGTAGGCACCACAAAAATGGATGATGAGATCGGGCGGGTCGACAAGATCGAGGCTTCCAAAGCCACAGGGTCACCTGGTGGCTTCCGTTTCGACCCCCCGGAGTACAGGTTCCTTACAGGGGACTGGAACGCACGGGTCACGAAGATAGGTGAAACGGCATCTTCTCATGATCCCCACCCACTTCACCGGGTCATGAAAAGTTTATATCCGGGAGATGGTCTTAAAAAACATATGGCCAAAGCCGGAGAGGGTCAGGTCTATCCGGAAAAGACCGACGTTGATCCGCAGGTCTTTTCAAGGGCCGTCAAACAGTTTGCCTATGACTTTGGCGCCGAGGCTGTCGGCATTACAAAGCTTAATCGAGACTGGGTCTATCAAATGGATGGAAAAGATCCCCTCCCTGAGGTGTATACCCATGTGATTATCGTGGCGATTCGGCACCCTCAATGGCGAATCAGTCACTCCCCTTCATATACTTCGGATACAGGCAGCTGGTTCGCCTATCATCACGTTTCTCTCATCACCGTGGAAATTGCCGATTGGATCCGGGAAATGGGGTATGAAGCAAAGGCCAATTCGTGTCTTGTCGGTTACGACATCATGATGCCCCCCCATGAAATCCAGGCCGGCATGGGGGAACAATGCCGTATTGGCGTCAACCTCCACCCTGTCCTGGGGCCCGCCTACAAGGTGGGCGCGGTGCTTACATCCCTGCCATCTATCACCGATAAGCCCATTGAATTTCACCTGGAGTCTTTTTGCGAAAAGTGCGAGAAGTGCGCCCGTGAATGCCCCCCCAATGCCATTCCCAGTGGTCGAGAGCAAAAGATGAAGACCCGTGGTGTAACCAAATGGCAGGTAGATGCGTATAAATGTAATTCCTACTGGACGCTGCAAAATCGTTATAATTTCCCAAACGCTCACGATGCCTGTGCAAGGTGCATTTACGTCTGTCCATGGACAAAATACAATGCCGAAGAATGGCCCCACAGGTTGGTCGTGGCCATGGTGAGCAATTTCCCGTGGCTTCAAAAGATCGCCATAAAAGGGGACGACATGGCAGGGTATGGTAAACCTTCCAAGACGGA
>JAQYVK010000595.1 GCA_030145585.1 Desulfatiglandales bacterium
ACTGCTGGGCACTTGGGACACTGAAAGGAAATAACCGAAGATCATGGCGCCCAGTATGATCATAAAGAGCATCCCTGTGGTCGTGCATGTATTCACTAAGCTCTCTTTGAACACGTTCCAATTCAGTTTTCCTCTGATGAAGGCAAAGAAAAAGGTCCCGAAAGCACCGATCCCTGCGGCTTCCGTGGGTGTGAACCAGCCCCTATAGATCCCCCCGATCACCACTAAAAACAGGATAACAACCTCCCATGTGCGCTTGAGGGCGTCGGTCTTTTCTCGGAAGGTCGTCTTTGGGCCTTTTGGCCCGTGGTGTGGCTTGAAAAAGGTGAGATACCATATGGTGAAAAGGTAAAAGACCGTCTCCATGATGCCGGGGATAAATCCGGCAAGAAAGAGCTTTCCGATGGACTGCTCCGTGATGATCCCATAGATGATGAGAATGACGCTCGGCGGAATCAGGATGCCGACACTTCCCCCTGCAGCGATGGCTCCCGTTGCCAGCCCGTCATCATACTTATATTTTTTCATTTCAGGCAGGGCGACCGCCCCTAGAGTGGCCGCGGTTGCCAGACTGGAACCGCTGATGGCCGCAAAACAGGCGCAAGCCACGATCGTGGCCTGGGCGACCCCGCCGCGAAAATGACCGATCCACTTGTATACGGCGTTAAAGAGATTTTCGCTCATGCCCGCAGCAAATGCGAATGACCCCATCAAGATAAAGAGGGGAATCACGCTGAGGCCATAATCGGCAAAAGTAGAATAAGGGACAGACTTAAGAAGACCAAGCGCCGGCCAAAAGCCCACGAGCGCCGCAAAACCGGCGAATCCCACCACTGCCATTGCCACGCCTATTGAGATCCCTGAAAAAAGCAAGACCAGGAGGATTGCTATACCGATGAGTCCGACTATGAATGGGTCCATTCCGTAACGACCTCTCCTAAGAGACTGAGAAATTCAGCCAGGAGTACAAGACAAAGAATCACTAATCCAACGGTAACCGTCGCGATAAAAGGATAAACAGGAATATAGAGGACCGCGGATATGATCGTTGAGTGGTAATCTTCAATGATGAGTATATAGGTTTGCCAGCATATCAGGACGAATAGGATCAGGGTGAGAAAACTCGTGACAACGCCAATCATTTTTCTTGTTTTCTCTTTAAGATGCACCATTACCAGGTCCACACCGATGTGTGATTTTTTATGGGCGGTGTAGGCCACGCTGAAAGTGACAACAATCCCCATCATAAACTCGATCAGTTCGGTAGCTCCAAGCACCGGATGGTTAAACTTACGGAGGAGGACGTCCACAAAGGTAAGGAACATCATCATGGCAAGGACCCACAACGCGACGTACTTTATAAACGCCACAAGGGGCCTGTTCAGCTTTGTTAGAAAACCTGCCACCTTCTGCAACCACATCTTCTTATTCCCGATTCTAAAAATAAACTATCTTAAATTGCCAAATAAACCGAACTCTGCTCCCGGCTTGGAGCCTTATAACTTAATGGGCCAAGGAATCCAGGATTCCAGGATTCGAGTGAATTTAATAATAAATATCGAATATCGAACAAGGCCTCCGGCTCCGCTTCCAGGCAGGAGGGTAGAGCCTACGCCTCGGAGAGAGTGTTGAATCAAGAAGTTTTTGCCCTTCGATATTCATTATTCCTTATTCGATATTCTGCGGTTCTCTTTAGTAGTTCCTTCACCTCGACTGATCTTTCTTTTTTCGAGACAGCTTCTAACATCACACAAAAAGAGTCCCCTTCCTCTCCCTGGGCGAGAGAGGAAGGGGGAATCGATCAAAACAAGTTACCTGATATTTTCTTAAAACATCCCTAACAATGCGTCAAGGATCTCTTTGGCTTCGGGATGACCCGCCTTCTTCATCCTTGCAAGCCAATTGTCCCATACAGGTTTTCCACCCACTTTAAGCCACCTGGCCCGCTCACTCTCCGGAAGGTGGTACATATTCACCTCAAACCCCTGTTTTTTCGCCTTGGAAATCGTTTCGTCTTTGGCGGTATCGAAGAAGTTCCGTCCCCAGAACCTGGCGCCCATATACCCGCTCGCACCGTTGAATGCAGCTTTGACATCATCAGGCAGACTGGCCCATTTCCTTTTGTTGAAGGCTAAGGAGAAATACACGACAGGAAAATTAGTCCCGGTCGTATAGTACTTGACAACCTCATAGAGCCTGAAAGAGTTTATCGCCTCCCAAGGTGCGCCCATGCCGTCGGTAACACCCTTTTGAAGAGCTTGGTAGTTCCCCGGCATGGGGACGGATATAGGTACGCCGCCCAGCATCTTCATCTGCTCTGTAGAAGGACCTCCCATCATCCTGATCTTGAGACCTTTGAGATCCTCCAGGGTCTTGACCTGTTTCTTGCTGGTGATCAGGAAGTAGGGTTGTGTGGTATACAGGAGGAGGATGTGATTGTCCTTGTACTGTTCAGCCAGTTGCGGAAATTTCTCATAAAGCTTCCAGAGTGCCCCGCTTGCTTCTTCGGAGTTCGTGAACGGCAGGGACGGGAGGCTGATGACGTCCGACAGGGAGGTCATGCCCCGCCAGTAGGCGTGGAAGCACCAACCTATATCTGCGATGCCATCTTTTACCGCTTTCCAGGTGTCAGGACCCTTGTTGAGTGTCTGGCTGTAATAGACCTTGAACTTGATTTTCCCGTTTGCGGCTTTTTCGATCTGCTCCAACCAGGGTTTTAAGGCTTCAACCTGCCCCCATCCGGTCTCCGGATTCTGAGTCGTAACGGTTAATGTGATCGGCTTGGCTGAAACAGTTAATGGGCTGGTGAAAACAAAACATATGGCAATTAATAATGTAATCCATAGACTCTTTTTCATTTCAAAC
>JAQYVK010000596.1 GCA_030145585.1 Desulfatiglandales bacterium
ATACTCGTTGGCGGCAAATTAAAGCTTTTTTTGAACGTCCAACATCGAACATTGAACATCGAATGATGAACTCGCTTCGCTCGGCCATTTTATTAAAAAATTTAGCATGCCTTATTCAAAATTCGATGTTGGACGTTGGATGGGCCGGAGGTTTATCCGCCTTAGGAGGGCTGACAAGTGCTTGCTCGCCTCTGGCGAGTTCGACGTTCCTATTCTTTTCGTTTTAACAGCAGCTAAAGATTAGTAATCTTGATAATCGTATTGTTTTCAGACCCCTCCGAAGGGTCTTCCAGAGGCCTTCCGCTCTGCAGGAGAAGCCTCACTGGGCCGCGTCAAGGGTCTGCATGGGAGGGTCTATATAGGCACCCAATCGATCAAGAAAATTATTAGTCCCGGTCGGCTGGATGGCGTTCATCTCAGGCCCGGTCCATCGAACATCCTCGCATTCCTCAAGGATTTCAATGTGCGCCGAGATCTCGTTTATAGCGAGGTTTTTACCCAATCCTTTGAGTAATCGAGGAGGAAAGTGCTGAGCGGCAATATCCTCTAAAGTAGAGGGTGGTTTCGCCGCAATCTCGAGAATATCCATACAACGATCCATATGAAACCGGATGATTTCTCTTGCGCGATCGGATGCATTATGAATCAAATTGAATTGGTTATTAAAGAACAACCGGTGTGCCGGAAGAGTAATGGGAAAAGGCTTAGAGGTCAGACCGGCAATTCGATGAAGGGACTTGATGTAATTCATCAAGCCATAAATGCTGTTCCCCTCACGAAACTCCTCAGGGAAAATACTACAATTGGATTCAAAGTGGTTGGCCAAGGTGGGGTGGGGGGTGATGTTGGGTAGGAGCGTGTCTCCCGTAAAAAAAACTTCATCCTCCAGGATAATGCCGATGGAATCCGGTGTGTGACCGGGAATGTGAACAAATAAGAGTTGATCCTCCCTCACCTCAAAGTTATCCTTCACCGCGACATCGATAGTCACCGAACTTCTTTCACGATGATAGGACAAACATTCGTTACGCACATTTTCCGGCATGGGACAAAATCGACAGGATCCTGGTAATTCAGGATGGATGGCCCCTTCATCAACGTCCGGATGGTAGGAAATCATCGCATGATATAGTTGATGCGCCCATAATTCAGCCCTAGAAGAGGCCTGGATTTCGGCCAGATTACCATCGTGATCTTCATGGGAGTGGGTGATGATAATTCGGTCGATGTCGGCCAGATCCAGGTGGATTGTTTTTAACAAGGACTTGAACATTTCGTGGTTCCCGAAACGGCCGGTGTCTATCAGGGTCTTTTTTTTGCCCATGATTAAATAACACCAGGTCGGTCCCAAACTCCAATCAGAATCAGTATAAACATTGGGGATGCCTAGACCATAGATCTCTGTTCCTTTCCCTGTCTGGGAACGAATGATCATTCCCTCTCCATTCTCTTTCCCCTCAACAACAACATCCGGTAGCTTCATAAATTTCTCCGATAAATTTCCTTTCACTCCCCTTAGCTATAATGCCTCCTCTTTTCATTAGAAAATCGGCCTGGCTCTGCACGAGGAAGGGGAGTAAGGGATCTTTCAGGTGTTTAAAATAGTTTCTGCGTCGAAATTGCGATAGGATTTCCCTCCGGATTTCTCCAACTCGGCGATCCATCCATCGAGGCGGGCCTTGCCATAGACCTTCTCCCATGCTCGGAGTATGGTCTCGAGGGGAACATCCTCATAAGTGCCGTGGTAGGTCACGTATTCCATGAACAGTTTCTTTTCCTGATTGTATTCATGGAATAGGGAATCTTCATGGCCGTTAAATTCGAGGGGGGCGACATTGTGTTTTTTGCATAGCTCAATATTAAAGGCGGGCGTTGCCTTCACCCACTTTTCATCGAGGTAAAATTCCACAAACCCGTGGTAAACAAACAGGTCACACCCAAAAAATTCGATGAGTTGTTTGGTGGAAAGATGGTTTCGGACATCGGCAAAACCGACTCTGGAAGGAATACCGCATGCCCTTCCAAGCGCACAAAGAAGGGAAGCCTTCGGAACACAGTAGCCTCGTCCATTCTTTAACACATTGCTTGCGCGGTAATGCTCCGGCAAATGAAATGGAGAATAGGGGTCATACCAAATACCATCTCGGACCGCGTAAAAAAGTTTGATTGCCTTTTCGATCGGATCTTCACCCAAGTTATTTACAAGGTCCATGGCGTACTGGACGATCTTCTTGTGATCACTGTCAATCATTCCAGTTGGGGATAAATACTTTTTAATATCTTGATTCACCTTGTCACCCTCTTCGTTGTTAGGTTTTTGTTTGTCCTTTTTTTGACAGGATTAACAGGCCCGCCCTGCCCGCCCTGGTGCGACTCATATATCTGTTGTAGGCTTAGACGATGCAACACACCAAACCTGATTTTTTGTTGCGCAGAGTCGGTAACCGGTCTGGGCCAGGGGCGCGACTGGATTGCATCTTGCTTATGGACTCTTCAGTATTTCAGAACCGAAATCTTTAAATGAAGACGATGTTTTTCTCGGTCTGGGCCAGGGATAACCAGGATATTTTTGCCTTTCCTGCCTCCGGCCCTACTTTCAGCCCCGGCTCCGCCCCGTAGGGCTACGCTCCGGAGGGTAGGGCATCCAAGCCGGAGGCCTGAAAGGCAAAAAGTCCAATCCCCTTTCGGGGAGGTTAATATTCCTTAGCACATTAAAATTACAAGAGAGATTAACCGTTCGCTGAGCTGAATTCAATATAGCGGTTGTTTCCCGCGAAGCGGGTCATCCAGAAAATCCTGCCTGCCTCGCCATAGTTGTGGCTTTTGCGGCGGCGGGTCTATCCTGTCAAAAAACACCGATTTAACAAAGATAGCAAAGCAGGGAATGGTTCGTCAAAATATATAATTGATTTTTTTTCTGGACATCACTTCAATTTCAGATATAGTTAATTTGTAGCTAAAATGTAACTAAACAGTGGATATCATAAAGCAGCCCGAATATCCAATTATAAACAATTAAATCAGCAAGTTAAACTGACTTTCAGCCCGGGCAAGCGGGTATTTTCCTTTTTCGTAAGGAAGGGCCTGGATTCGGGGTATAGAGTAAGATTCCAGTTCAGGACTCGGAATTCGTACGACTTATTGAGAATAAAGGGGTTTTGCAGAGCCTGAATTTATGCCCTGCACATGGAATAATGGAATGGTGGAATAATGGAATGATGTAAAACCGTCTTAATAGCGATAGTATGACGCCGGTTTTCTCATTTGCTTTATGCCTTGTCAAGATGGCTTTCCTAAGAAACCATTCTCCCATTTTTCCAAAAACCATTCGTCCAATATTCCAGTATTCCACCATTCCAATTGTGAGTGAAGCGAACTAACTTGCATTCAATTGAAAAGGCTGATTAAAATGCCTGCCGAAAAAAAATCGATTAAAAATCAAGATCCTCCTGCTGAGGCCCCACAAGGCAAGGTTAAGTTTGAAGTTTATGGTGAGGAGATGATTGAGAAAGAGGTGCGGTTGAGCGGGAACAGCGGTAGGGTTTACCTTCCTCCCGATTGGGTTAATCATCGGGTGAAAATTATTAGAATCGACTAAATTTTCCTATTATATTCGGAAGGAATTCGTTCGTGGATTTAACCGGCGAGGTTTTGATAAGGGAACTAAAAAAAGAGGATGCTGACCAAGTCAGTCGTATCCAGGCCTCTATCACCCAGACGCCCGTCACCATTGATTTTAATAAAATTGTTGAGGACAGGGTAAAAAATGCTGAGTCGGCCAATTTTGTAGCGGAATATGAGGACAAGATCGTCGGTTTCATGATTAGTTATATCCTCTTGGGAGGCTTCGGCATTGAAAAAAGCGCCTGGATTGCCATGTTCGGGGTCGATCCCAAATTTATGGGCCAGGGTATTGGAAAAAAGTTAGCAGAAGAAGTTTTCGGATTTTACAGGCATAAGGGAATCACCAACATCCGCACCTCAGTCAGGTGGGATTCCACTGATTTATTGTCATTTTTCAAGACCCTAGGCTTTGATAGAAGCGAGTTTATTAACCTTCGAAGGGTGCTTGATTAAAGAACCCCTTCCAATCGAAGATCTCGTCATGCAGGGAGAAAACTTATGAAAGAAAAATTACCAACGATTCTACAGTATCTACTTATCTTCATCTTAGTAGGGTTATTTGCAAATGCGGCGGTTGCTGAGGATGTTTCCAGAATGACAAAGGAAGAACTGAAATCGATGATAGGCGACCCCAAATTGGTTGTCATTGACGTACGCACCGGTAATGACTGGAATGGGAGCAAATCAAAGATTAAGGGTGCTGTTCGAGAAGAGCCGCGAAAAGCAACTTCCTGGGCCGAAAAATACGACAAACAGAAGACCTATGTGCTTTATTGTGCCTGAGCCAATGAGGCGACCAGTGCCGGTACGGCACTTCAGATGATTAAATCAGGATTCACCAAGGTCTATGCTCTCAAAGGCGGCTGGCGCGAATGGTCTGAGGCTGAATTGCCTACGACGACAAAATAATGAATCTACACCAAAAGGAGGCGGCCTTCAAAGGGTGAACGGTGAACAGATAGGGGCAGAGCGCATAGCGCGAAGCGTTAAAAACAGTTAGCTTAGTTCACTCGGTACTATTAGTCTTATTGGTTTAATCGGTTTTATTGATACCCTTAGTCTTATTGGTCTAACTCGTTTTATTTGTTTTATTGTTTTGAACAAATTAAACCAATTGGACTAATAAAACCAATAAGACAGTTTTAATCGCTATGCTCTACGCGCTTTGCCCTATGCGCTTCATGCCAGTCATGGAACCATTGCCGCTATTTATTGACTTTTATGATGTTCCAGGCCGCCTGCAGACCTAACAGATAGCTGTCTACCCCGAATCCGGTAATCTGTCCCTTCGCCAAGGGGGAAATGACCGAGTCCCGTCTAAACGTCTCCCTCGCATGCACCTGGGACATGTGAACCTCGATGACAGGAACTTTCAGGATACTTAGAGCATCCATAATCGCATAGCTATAATGGGTCCA
>JAQYVK010000597.1 GCA_030145585.1 Desulfatiglandales bacterium
TTGCACGCAGATAAAAAGATAATGCCTAATTTAAGGGTCTTGAGAACTTATATGCAACAGTTGTTTATATACCCCTCAAGTGTGCTGGTTGTTAATGCTTAATTTTTTACAACCGGCCCGCTCCTCAAACCCAGCGTGGGCGAGATGCTCCTCAAGCTAATCCCGTGAAATGAATTTACAATCCGTAATCCACGGGACAATCCCGTGGAATGAATCTACAATCCGTATTCCACGGGACAATCCCGTGAAATGAAGTTTCAATCCGTATTTCACGGAACGTGGCGCTTCTTTTATCCGGCTTCTCCTCCTACCGTTCCACCTTTCCTGCTATCTTTGGTCCTCCACCATGTAAACCCTGCACATCTGGGCCTTGAACGGGTATCCAAAACCTGCCCTGCCTGTCCACCCACCGGGGAGCAGGAGATTGATGTTGGATTCCCATGCCCCGAACAGACCCGGTTCTGATCCGGATTTCTCCGGAAACCACCAGCCGTGTTGGGCGTGGACGACCCTTGGGTGGATTCCTTCGGTAAGCTTGGCCTTCTGGCGACATCTCCCGTATCTGTTTTCGAGGTATATCCAGTCGCCATCCTTGATCCCCAGCGAATCAGCGGTCTCGGGATGGATTTCCGTAATGGGATCCGGATTCATTCGACGCAGTGTGCGAATCTGTCTGTGTTCGGAATGAAAGAAGCCTCGCGTCTTGGCGCCTGTCGTCAGGACCAGTGGGTATTCTTTTGCGATTTCAGGTGTGCTGACAGGGCTTTCCGGGGGCTCTTCGAAGTACGGCAGCGGATCAAGGCCGCATTTCTCAAATATCGTTGAATAAAGCTCTATCTTACCGGTCGGTGTGTCAAAACCCGGTTTTCCATCCGGTCTTAACAGGCCCTTCTCATACTTTTTGTAGTCGAAGTCGTCATAAAGATAACCCTTTTCCCGAAGTTCCTCAAAGGTCATACCCGTCGGCTCGAGCATAGTATTGTACATCTCCCGAACATTTTTCCACGGCCAGGCCTGAGGATTAAGCCTTTTCCCCAGTTCAAGGTTGATCTCCATGTCGGATTTGCAATCCCCGACAGGTTCTATGGCTTTGTTTGTCGTACCGACAAAGCTCGCCCCACCTGCGGGAATCCCGACGCCGTCTCTTTCCGGGTAGGTGGCCGCAGGCAGCACAATATCGGCAAAGGCTGCGGCCGTAGGAGTCATGAACAGATCCACAACGACGACAAAGTCAAGCCTCCTGAAACCCTCATAGACCCTCTTGGAATCAGCGGCACCGCAAGCAAAGGTATTGGTCGTCTGTATCCATGCCCCCTTGAGAGAATAGGGCCGATCAGACAATAGTTGCTCCGTCAACTCCGCCCCGGGGGCTTCCGGGTAACCATAGGCATGAAGCGGGTACATCCCGGCTCCTATCTTCTTCCTCTCCTGTTCATCCGTCAGGGTGCCTATGTATTTGTCCATGGCCTTATTCAGGTCAAAGAGTCGACTTTTTACGACATTGCCTCCCGGTATGTCCATATTGCCCGTCACCGACCGCAAGGCAATGATGGCATGAATGGCGGGTATACACTCTCGCGTTTGATCAACAGCGACCCCCCACTGGATGGCAGCCGGTTTGCTGGTGGCATACATCCTGGCGGCATGAACGATCTTCTCCTCCGGGATCCACGTAATCTCGCTCACCCTCTCCGGAGGATATTCCTGAACGCGTTTTTTCAGTTTGTCGAATCCGTGGGTCCATTCCCGAACGAACCCTTTATCATAAAGGTTTTCATTGATAATCACGTTCAGCATGCCGAGGGCCAGGGCGCCATCCGTCCCCGGTCTGATCTGCATCCAGTTGCGGGCCCGTCTAGCCAAAAAGGTCTTCCTGGGGTCGATCACGATCAACTCCGAGCCTCTTTTCATGCACTCCAAGAGCCAGTGCCCCATAAAACCATCCGGGTTGGAAACGGTTGGTTCGCAACCCCATACCATGATGCACTTGGGAACCTCCCAGTTCGGGTTCTCATAACGGTCCGGGAAAAATTGTGAGCAATCGGCCACCTCATAGCCCCCGGTGGTCACCCCCATGGTCATGGCCTTAGGGACATGGCAGGCGTGGCCGTGTAAAGGGCCAAAGGAAATCACGTTCGGGCTGCCAAAAGAGTAGGCGAGCTTCATGAGATAGGGTCTGATGTCTCTCCCCGTTCCCTGGCAGAATATCACCGATTCGGGACCATTGTGTGTCCTAATTTCATCAAAGCGGCGAGCGATGGTATCAAAGGCCTCTTCCCAGCCCATTCTTTCCCATTCATCCCCGCCCTTTTTCCCGACTCTTTTTAGAGGATGTTTGAGTCGATCAGGGTGATATACGACCTCGGGAAGAGCAAGACATCTGGGGCAAAGCCTGCCCTGGTTGAAAGGAGAATCCGGATCGCCTTTGACTTTCACCAATGTCTCATTCTTGATATATAAAAGGACGCCACAACCATTGTGACACCCCGGACCGGTGCGGGCCACACTCCTGACCACTTTCATGTCGCCTTCTTCCCAAGTCCACATTCTCTCTTTCCCCCCCGTCTTCGACGGTTACACTCTCTTCAGTTTCCATCTCCCCATCTGAAAATAAATGAGGTAAGCAACCGCTCCTGCATAGACCCCTATCACGATTGCCCATCTTATGCCGTAAATCCCGAGATTGTAGAACCCGGGTAAGAGAAACGCCAACGGCAACATCACAGCCCACAGATGTCCCACTTCAAAAATCATGGCAGGGACCGTGTCCCCTGCACCGCCTAGGACATGCTTCAAAACGGAAATGGACGCTAAGACCAAATAACCAACCGCCGCAATTCTCATGAAGTTAGCGGCCAAAACCACCAGGGGAGGGTCGGTATTGAAAATGCTGACGATATATTCTGCCCATATCAATATCGCCCCGGATGCAAGGACCATGATTATCTCGGCGATCCCCAACGCCAACCAACCGGTTCTCTCCGCTCGCTCCGGTTGTCCTGCGCCCAGGTTTTGTCCCGTCAGCACACCCGCCCCCATGCCCAGACCCATCATAAGCGTATTCATGAGCATCTCCAGCCTCTGCCCAAGTATGTGAGCGGCCACCGCCATGGTCCCAAAAGGGACCATAAACGACATCATGACAATGTGGATGAGACCCATTTGCATGCCTATGATTGCGGCTGGGAAACCAATCCTCACGATCCGCCATATCATGTCGGGGTCGAGCCGAAACTTGCTCAGGGTCAATCGTAATCGAGTCCTCCCGCCGAAGAG
>JAQYVK010000598.1 GCA_030145585.1 Desulfatiglandales bacterium
GTGAAAGACGTCTATGGAAGAGTATCAGGCTGCTAAAGAAGAGCTTAAGAGAACTGTAGATATTGTGGAGCTCATCAGCCAGTTTGTTCAACTCAAACGGGGTGGACAGAACCATATGGGGCTTTGTCCTTTTCACTCTGAAAAGGACCCCTCCTTTACGGTCAGTCAAACAAAGCAGATGTTTCACTGCTTTGGATGCAAGAAGGGGGGCGATGTATTTGCTTTCTGGATGGAGTACCACAAGGTCTCTTTTCCGGAGGCGATGCGGGATTTGGCGGAGAAATACAATATAACCCTCCCCCAAAAACAAATGACGTCGTTAGAGAAGGAAAAGATGACGTTGAAGACGAGGATCTTTAAGATAAACGAAGCTGCGGCCACCTATTTTCACCACATCCTTACTAAGACTAATGATGGGAAACCCGGGCGAGAATACTTGGCAAAACGGTCCATTCCGAAAGAAGTCATCTCTGAATTCAGGCTGGGTTATGCACCGGAAAAATGGGACGGCTTGATCAAGTTCCTAAAGCAAAAAAAATTGGATATGGACACGGCTGAAAAGGCCGGGTTGATCATTCCCAATAAAAAGGGCGATTATTATGACCGGTTCCGCGGCCGGGTCATATTTCCAATCGATGACTTGAGACAACAGATCGTCGGGTTTGGCGGCAGGGTATTGGATGATTCATTACCCAAGTACCTGAACACACCCGAAACGCCGGTTTTCCACAAAGGCGAATTGCTTTTTGGCCTTCACGCTGCTCTCCAAGCGATCCGGGAGTCGGGACGCGTGGTGATCGTGGAAGGATATACAGACGCACTGGCACTGAATATGCATGAATTTAAAGAAGTTGTGGCAACCCTCGGCACGGCCCTGACCGACAATCATATCAGGGCCTTAAAAGGGTATGCCAAGGAAGCCGTGGTCGTCTTTGATCCAGATTCGGCCGGAAAAACGGCGGCCATGAAAAGCCTCTCCGCGTTTCTAAATGAGGGCCTCGCTTCCAAGGTTATGATCTTGCCCGAGGGTGATGATCCCGATAGCTTCGTAAACAAGCATGGTCTGGATGGGTTCGTCAGGTTACTGAGACAATCCGTGCCCATGTTTGATTTCTTTCTCGACATGAAGCTTTCACAGGGTGGTGACCAGATAGAAGGGAAGGTCCGTGCATTAGAAGATATCCTGCCCATTCTGTCTCAACTCAAAAATGAAGCGCTGCGCTCCTATTATATACGACACCTTGCAGAAAAGTTGAATATTACCGAATCGGCCGTGGTGATCGAGCTCAAAAAATGGGGAACCACCCCATCTTACAAGAGCCATGTGCAGGGGTCTCGGGAGGCAAGGTCCAACTCATCGGTTCGAAATCAGGATGACCAATATTTCATGAATCTCCTGATCCATCATCCTCAAATTATAGATAGGCTGATGAATCAGGATCTCAAGGTCATCCTCTCCGACCCTATGATCAAAGAAATTTTTGATACAATGATTACAATTTATCATACAGAAGGGGAAATCTCGCCGGCGGGAATACTGGAAAAGCTTGAAAAAGATCCGGTGAGAGAGAGGTTCAGAGAAGCGATGATGACCCCCCCGATTTTTTCTAACGATATGGTCGAGCAGGCGGTGAACGGTCTCGAAAGCAAGGTCCACAAAATAAAAATGGCCGAGTCCAGTATCAGGGCGAGGCAACAGGGTGACCTTGAAAGAGCCAATAAGATTTTAGAACAAAAGAGGACTCGAGAAAACCAAGTCTTATAAGGCATGGTATTTCTCAGGAGGGAAACAATGGCTAAAGATACTAATATGGTAAGTTTAAAACGGCTCATCAAGATCGGCAAAGAAAAAGGCTATATCACCTATGATGAACTGAATGATGATCTACCGGGTGATATCGTCTCTCCCGAATATATTGATGACCTCATGATGATGTTTGAAGAATTGGACATCCTTGTGCTCGACGAGGCGTCCAAGACGGAGATCGAGAAATCCAGAAAGCTCAAAAAGAAGCAACAGAGGGACTTGGAGAAGGAAAAGATCCGGACGGACCTACCCGACGGGGCGTCGAGGGTATCTGATCCGGTCAAAATGTATCTGAAAGAAATGGGCTGCATATCGCTTCTTACCAGAGATGGAGAAGTGGAGATCGCAAAGAGAATCGAGGCGGGTGAAAAGGAAGCCTTGGCGTCCCTTTTAGAGTGTTATGTGGGGATCGAATATGTCATTGAATTGGGAGATGGCCTAAGAGACGGCCTCATGAAATTCAAGGAGGTGATCAACGACCTTGAAGAAGATGATGACAACCAGAACCAGCAGGTTGGAGAAAAAGAGGAGGCCATACTCTCGATTATTGATGAGATAGCCCGCTTACATCTGATATGCTGTAATTCAAGGGGTGAGGCCACAAAGAAGAGATGTTCGGTTGCCAATAGTAAGAAACTCAACGCAAAGACGGAAAGAAGTCATAAAAAAATCGTGGGCCTCTTCGGAACCTTCAAGCTTGAGAAGACCCAACTTGATCTTATGGTCGACAAACTCAAGCTTATGGTAAACCAGATTGAACAAGCTGAAATAGACATCACGGATTGTATGATGCTTGCTGGGGGGAAACCCATAGCCTATATAAAAAAGTGTATTAGGCAGATTCCAAAATCAGCCAGCGACAATCAGAAGGTGACCCCCCTCAAACTCACAAGACCTGAACTGAAGGCCTTGAAAGTAAGGGTAGATGACGCTCAAAAATGTGTCAAAGATATCAAAAACCGCACCGCCATGACCCATAGGGAATTGCGGGAAACACTAAGCCTTGTACGAGAGAAGGTAAATAAGTCAAAACGGGCCAAAAGTGAATTGATCGAAGCGAATCTGCGGCTGGTTGTCAGTATCGCAAAAAAATACACCAACAGGGGTCTTCAATTTCTGGATCTTATCCAAGAAGGGAATATAGGCCTGATGAAAGCCGTTGACAAATTTGAATACCAACGGGGCTATAAATTTAGCACGTATGCAACCTGGTGGATTAGACAGGCCATAACCAGAGCCATTGCGGACCAGGCCAGGACCATTAGAATTCCTGTCCACATGATTGAAACCATCAACAAGCTCATTCGAACCTCCAGATATCTCGTACAGGAACACGGCCGCGAACCCACACCTGAGGAAATCGCCGAAAAGATGGAATTTCCGCTGGAAAAGGTGAGAAAAGTATTGAAGATTGCCAAAGAACCTATTTCACTCGAAACGCCCATTGGGGAAGAAGAAGACAGCCACCTCGGTGATTTTATAGAAGACAAAAAAATCATTTCACCCGGGGAGGCTGTGGTCAACCACAACCTGGGTGAACAGACGAGAAAAGTACTCACCACCCTGACCCCGAGGGAGGAAAAAGTCCTTAGGATGAGATTCGGCATAGGGGAAAAATCTGATCATACCCTCGAGGAGGTCGGGCGTGATTTTAGTGTGACCCGGGAGAGGATCCGACAGATCGAAGCTAAGGCCCTTAGGAAATTAAGACACCCCAGCAGAAGCAAGAAGTTGAAAAGTTTTGTGGAAAAATAAACGCGCAAAGCGCAGAGCGCATAGCGCGAAGCGCATAGCGAAAGGCGCAAGGCACAAGGTTTTAATAGAGAGTCTAAGAGTCTAACCCGCCATAGCGCTGGTGGGTAAAAAGTCAAAAGGTCCAAGAGAAAAAAAACCAGCTGGCAGTGGGTGGGGGTTAAGTTTTTAGCTTGACAAATCCCTAATCAATCGACATGTTATCTATGCTTGTTTATTCCCTTGGGGCCCATAGCTCAGCTGGAAGAGCCACCGGCTCATAACCGGTAGGTCCCTGGTTCGAACCCAGGTGGGCCCACCATTTCGCATAGCGCAGAGCGGTGAGATAAGAGAGTAACCAAAATTCTTTGGAACATGGCCTTATTATCATTAGGCTGTAAATTTGAGAGACGTCTATTAGCGATGTTTGTACGGAGTTATTTTATACGATTCCACTTTAAGCGATGCTTTTGATCCCATGAAAAGGCGCACCATAGAATGGTGCGCCTTTTCAATTTTCTGAGAGGCTGAAGGGAAACATCCATCTGCTGCGTTACCTTCATCCCTCGTCA
>JAQYVK010000599.1 GCA_030145585.1 Desulfatiglandales bacterium
GTCTAAAAGTCGAAGTGTCCACCACATACCTGTTACAGCTCTGAGGGTTGCCAAAGATGTGCCCATGTATACGATCTTTCGCGGGATCCTTCCCCTTTGGCTGGCTATGCTCGCCTGTATTATTTTATTGATGATTTTCCCGCAAATTGTTCTTTTCTTGCCTAATACTATGTTGTGATGAATCCCGACCCTTGATCGGGATTCATCTTGCTTTCTTAAAAGAAAGCGTGAGAAAGCCAGTATGCTGTCAGCATACTGGCTTTCTCAATTGGACTCACGGTTAACTCACTCTCAGGATCTTAGAAGGAATGTAAGTAAAAGCCTCCTCCTTGCCTTAAATTGGAAGGTTTTTGTGAAATGAACTACTCCTCCAACACTGCCTTAACTTGATCATAGGCAAAGTCCATTATCCGATGCACGTGGATTCGGGTGGTGTCCAGCAGCGTTACCGGGCTGTTTTCTTCAGTGACTGCCACCGGAAGATCGGTGCACCCGAGAACGACCGCTTCTGCCCCACTAGACCCTAAATTTTCCACATTCTTGAGCAGTCGGGTTATCGTTTCTTCCGGTATTGTGGGGCTCTGAAGGTCTCCTAGGATGGCCTCCATGATCCATCCCTGTTCCGTCTTATCCGGTTCTACGCACTCTATCCCCGCCGCCTCAAAGGCCTTCCGGTACAACCCGCTTTGCATTACAAATGTCGTCCCCATGATGCCCACACGGTTTAACCCACGTTTTCGGGATTCTTCTAATACCGCTTCTATGATGCTCAACATGGGCAGGTTTACTCGCTTGCAAACCTTCTCATACACCATGTGCATGGCATTACAGGCCATAAACATAAAATCACACCCTGCACCTTCAAACCAATTCCCCACTGATACCAATTTATCCGTTAAACCATCCAGATCGTTGTGATTGAAGTAAACATTCACCTCTCCCAAGTCCAAACTGTAAATCAGGAGCTCCGGATAATGGTCCCCACCCATTTTCTCATGCGCACCGGCCATGATTTGTTGATAATAAAGTACCGTGGCCGAAGGGCCCACACCGCCGATCATCCCCATCCGTTTTGGTCTCATATCTTAACCTTTCAGGTCATGCGCTAAAACACTGTCTGTTTGAGGTCACTTCTCCGTCATGACAAGGTTCTTGGGATATACCTTCCAATGCCGGGGTTTCCGCTCATCTCTCCGTCTTTGACGATTACATGCCCTCTCAACATTGTCAGAATCGGCCATCCTTGGATTTCCAAACCTTCATAGGGTGTGTAGTCACTCAGGGTGTAGTGTTGGGTTGAAGCGCTGATCGTCGCCTTCTTTTCAAGGTCGACAATGACAATGTCGGCATCTGAACCGGGTTGTATAACGCCTTTTTTCGGATAGATATGAAAAATCTTGGCGTTATTTTCACAAAGAATCTCCACGAGTTTCTGCATAGTAATTCGTCCCTTGTTCACGCCTTCACTGAGCATCACCGGGAGGAGGGTCTCTGCGCCGGGTGATCCCGGCGGTGCTGCCCAGAGATCAGGTGCCATGTCCGATGTGGTCGAGCAATGGTCACTCCCGACAAATTCTATCGTCCCATCATTGACGGCTTCCCATAGGGCATCGTTGCTCTCTTTGTCCCTCAAGGGTGGGCATATCTTGCCCAGAGGTCCTGCTATATCAGAGGAGCTGTTTAGTATCATGTACTGGGGGCATGTCTCCGCGACCACGTTGAGTCCCTCGATTTTGGCCTGTGAAATAATTTTCAGACTTTCCGGGTAATGGATGTGAACAAAATAAAGAGGGCATCGCGTAACCCGGGCAATGGATACGGCCCGGATAACGTCCAGGGTCTCTACCCATCCGGGCCGGGCAAGGGCCCATGCCGCCAGGTCCTGCCCTCCCGCTTCCTTAACGGCCGGTAAGATTCTTCCAATGACCTCAATATTTTCAGCATGACACATGGCCAGCCCCTGATCTCCCAGTCGGGCAATACTCTTGAAGCCGGCATAGAGGAAACCGTCATCACAGGTATCGCCTCCAATGATCTTTGCCTCCTCGCCTTTACAGGTCATGAGAAACTTAAAGGAGGTGATCCCATACCGTTCCGCATTTGTTACCACATCCTCGATATTTTTCTCGGAACACATTCCTCCATGAAAGATAGTGTCAAGGACGGCGTTCTTTTCCCAGACATCTCTCCACGTTTCAAACACACCCTCGTATGAACCCTTCTCTGCCGTTGCACCCAGGCCAACATAGGAGCAGGTTGTCGTCGTCCCCCCGTAGGCTGCGCATTGCAAATCCTGGATTTCCTCTTCACACGAATGGTACACACCATAGTGAATGTGGGGATCAATGACTCCCGGAATGACAAATTTCCATTCGGCATCAATAATTTCATCTGCGTCGGGAAATGAAGCGTCGGTTATGATTCCCACCACTTTTCCCTTCTCGATCGCAATATGCCCCTCTGTTACGGTTTCCGGGCTTACGATTTTGGCATTCTTGATTAACGTATCGACAACCATAATATAAATATACCCTCCATACACTTCAAAACTGTTTCCTGGTGATTAACAGGTCCCTTCCCTAGGATCCAATAGGTTTGAAACGATTTGTCCCTGCTATCTCACTCCTATTCCGGCTTCTGACTCCTGACTCCTTCCCAGAATTTTGTTTACATAAAATTCTGGGAATTTTTCATCAATCCTCTTTTGTAATCTCGTGATAAAGATGAGGCCTTCGGGCCCTAAAAAGAGGAAGCATAAGCCTCGTCGTAGTCACCTGCTCCAGATCCGCATCATGAACAATGACTTCCTCTCTGTCATCACCCGCCTTTATTGCCACCTTACCCGTTGGATCGATGATGGCGCTGTTCCCATAACAGAAGGTTTCCTGACCTTCCAGTTTCTCCGTGCCCACTTTGTTCCCCACACAA
>JAQYVK010000600.1 GCA_030145585.1 Desulfatiglandales bacterium
CCACAATTTAAACAACCGGCCGGCTCCAGGATAAAACGAAGGGGCGGATGGACACTCTTTTGCACATGGACCAGGTGTTGCAGGACTTCCTTGACCGAAATGTGCACTTCAGCTGATAATTCATGCAAGGTCCATGAGCCATCGGCGATCAGCTCAGCAATTCTTTGGCGATGTGTGGGCATCTTCTTGGAAAAACCCCGAACCCGCCGCACTCATGGCGGGTAAATGTCGAACAAGGAATATCGAATAATAAAGTGTTTCGACCCACTCCATTTAAAGTATTTGTCAGAAATATATTCCTATTGACCTTTTTATAAAATCCCCCTGCCCCCCTTTGTCAAAGGGGGAACTTATGAAAGCCTCAAGTCGTATCAGTTCACCTCTGGCCGCAATGAGCAAAGCCCGTGTGTAATCGTTCCCCCCTTTTCAAAAAGGGGGGCCAGGGGGGATTTCGGAACCTATTTATGACATCAGCTATAGTGGACACATGAAAAAGCTAAACACATATCAGAGCAGGGAGGTGTGGCCACCGGTGGATTATGCGGTGAGGGAAATGATTTAAAGGATTTGTCTTACTTGGTAACCGACATCCTTTAGTTGATCAATGACCGCTTGTGCATGGTCATGTCCTCTGGTTTCAAGATTCAGTACCACGCGGGAAATTTGAATTGGGTTTTCGAGATCGAGCCTGTTATGGAAGATTTGAAGAATATTCGCCTTTTCCTTGGCTATGATCCCAAGGAGCTTCCACAGGGAACCGGGCGCATCTAGAATATTGACCTCAATCCGAATCAACCTGCCCATCTTGATAGATCCCCTCTGGAGGATGCGGTCAATGGTGTTCGTTTCAATGTTGCCACCGCTGATGACCAGGATGTATCTTCGTGCCTTTGTTGAGATAAGCCCTTCCATAAAAGCCGCAAGGGGGGTTGCGCCAGCACCTTCCGCGATGATATTTCCTTTCTCCAATAAATTCAGGATGGCGCCTGCAATTTCCTCCTCTCCCACGGCAACCACTTCGTCCACATATTTTTCGATGATGGAGTAATTCAGGTCACCGGGACGGCTAACCGCGATCCCATCCGCTAGGGTGGGATGCGTCTCTACTTGTACAGGCCTTTTTTTTTCAAGGGAGCGGATGGTGGAAGGGCAACTCTTGGTCTGAACACCAACGATACGAACATGGGGGTTGAGCGTCTTCGCGGCGATAGCGATGCCCGAGATGAGTCCGCCGCCACCGATGGCTGTCACAATAGAAACATCGTCCCCCAAGACATGGGATATCTCCAACCCTATGGTGCCTTGACCTGCAATTACCTGGGGATCATCAAATCCGGGGATCAAGACCCTTCCTGTTTTGCGGGAAATCTCCTGAGCATGGCCGTAGGCCTCTCCGTAATGGTTTCCAAAAAGGATGACCTCCCCCCCATATTCTTTGACCGCCAGAAGCTTTTTTAAAGAAACTTCTTCAGGCATGACGATTCTGGAGTGGATGCCCAACCGCGCGGATGCCCAGGCTACCCCTTGGGCATGATTGCCCGCGGAAGCTGTGATGACGCCCTTTTCTTTTTCTTGAGGTTTTAACAGAGAAAGGCGATTGTAAGCGCCTCTGATTTTAAATGATCCCGTCTCTTGAAGGTTCTCGAGTTTCAGGAAAATCTCTGATCCGGAAAGACGGCTAAAATAGCCGGAGTGGATGAGGGGAGAAGGCCGTATCACACCCTCGAATCTCTTCTTCGCCTCTTCAATGTCTTGTAACGTGGGTTCCACTGATCAACTCCCCCGCCCCAATCCCATTTCTCAACAGCGATCCCAAGAACCGAAGATTCCCGACCAGAGGTCGGGGCTTCTTCTAGCTTTCTTTAAAGAAAGCCGCGCTCCGGCGGAAAAACTTTTTCAGCCGGAGAGTAGTCTTTATTTAAGGTTCTTCTCCACGTTAGTTGGAGAAGAGGGTCGGCCCGCCACAAAAAAGGCGGGCTGGATTCAAGGGGTCGCGCCCGCTAAAAAAAAAGGCGGGCGGGGATTCAAGTGGTTGTTTTCTGATGATTTCATCAGTGCTTTAAGCAGTTCTCAAATCGCTTGAGGTTTATCCTTTCTTCACTTGGAAATAGAATTTCAAATGGAACTCACACCTTCAGGGAAGGGTGTATCTGCATCTCACGTTCAAAGTTCTATCGAGAACTTTACCCATACACTTGACCCCTTGAATCCTGGAACCCTGATCATCGATCAACTAATTTGGAGATGATCCTTATTTAAAAGGCCCCTAGCTGACAGGGGGTGATTTTAATTCCCAAGGCCTCGCAGGCAGAAGAGATTTCCATCTTTTTAATTCCAAACTTCTCGGCCGTCTCCCAGGCAACGGCACAAGGAAATCGATCATTGACCAGCCTCGCCCGGATCGCATCTTCAAGGTCGGGTGATACATTATCGGCGGGTTTGATGATTTTCTTATTCGGTTTGTACCCGTAAAGCCCAAGCTGACATTTGGTGATCGTAATCTCCAGTGTATCAATAGTAAAACCAACTTCATCGGGCTGGACCCCGAGATCGCCCGCAATAGTGAAAGCGGTGGCGCAGGATATCTCATTGTCGGACTGGTTCTCCTTAACCGCTTTGACAACTGCCGGATCGACCACCCGATCAACCGGATGTTTTTTGGCATAATGGCCCCTATCATATTCAGTCATACATATCCTCCTGTTTTTTTATCATCAGAACTTCCCGTTCAAACTTGACCATCTATATCCTTTCCATAACATCTTAGGATACCTTCCAATACCGCACCTCCGAGGGCACGCGCTTTTTCGGAGATGGTAAAACAGTATGCACCAATACCCCGGGGATCAATATCGCCTATTTTCAGCCCTCCCGTGACCTCCACGCCATCATGAATCAGGCCACGTAGGACACCATCAATTTTGGCTCTCACCGGCTCACGCGCAACGGTGCCGACCACATCCCCTCTTTTCACCTGTGTCCCGATATCCATGGAATTCCGGAAGGGGCCGTCGGTGGGAGCGCGAAGGACACGATCCGTGGTTATGCCTTGAATGGACCCGGGTACCCCTGTGTCCGGCTCGGCATGCCCGGAGGTCAGAAGACGGCCAAGATTGTGTCCTCGGTTGGTCTCCACGACGAAATGAGCGTCTTTTTCAGCTTCAAAACCGGGGCCCAGAGCAATGACCAAGGGGGCATCAGTCAGGGATGTCCCTTTATTTTTCTTGGCCAGGATGGCATCCACGAGGACATGGGGTTTAATGGCATCTTTTGATTTGCAATCGGTATCCAAAAGCAAAGGAATTTTCCCTTCGGTCCATACCCGAAAACGGTCATCCGGGTGTTTTATCAATAGGGCTTCAACCCCTTCAACGGTCATTTGTCCATCATATATGGCCTCACAAAAAGAGACTTTTCTCCTCACTGCAAGGGGTTGACTGGTCTCTGTAAAGCAAATGCTGAACCCACATTGAAAGAGTCTCCAAGCCACACCTGAAGCCATTTCACCCGCGCCCCTTATGAGCACCGTAATGTCAGACAACTTTGCCATCTTTTCTTAATTATGCCTCTCGGAATTTATATAATTTGTAAAAATGGTTCTTCTCCAAATTAGTTGGAGAAGAGGATTCGAGGATCCAAGGATTCAAGTGTCTGTACTGCAACGATCTCATCAATACTTTAAACATCCCTTATCCTTAACCGTAATACTAAAATATATCGATTTTGCTCTCAGAATTTTCCGGTTATCCTATAGATATCCAAACAGGGTTTGTGAAATCCCTTCAAATATTTTAACTGCCTGCATTTCTATGAGTTTTTTCACTGGAACCCTTGACCCCTCGGCTCTTGCCCGCCGTATGTGTGGCGGGCCGAATCCTTCTAATCTGAGCAACCTCTTTAAATATGAACTCCACAGTTTTCCTTCAACTAAATCGGAGATGATCCTTAAAAAAGAAGGTTTTTTATTTTTGTTCTGAGATATTTCCCTAACCATGAAATAAAGGGGCATGCGGAAGGTGGAGTGTGGAATTCCGCATTCACCTTCATTTAATTATATCGGCATTTTCGTTGAAAGCAACCCCAAGCCTTTGACCCAATCACTTTGTGAAAAAATGTAATAAGTGGTCCACAACACTAAACATTCATTACTTACCTGTCAACAGCGATATCGATCACCCTTTTTTTCCATTGACAAATAAAATGATCTTAGATTAGTTAAAGGATTAATAATCTTTCAATATACTCCATCCTCTGGGGAGAAGGCAAAACCATGAAAAGCAGACCTACAGTCTCCGCCTTTTTTGTCATTCTTGCGTCCTTCATGATACTTTCCATGCCGATTGGCAATGCCTTTGGTCAAACGCCCAAAAAGATTTTGAGTATTGAAGCTTTCGATATGCTCAATACCGTTCCCGATACCTATCTCATTGATGTGAGAACCCGGGCGGAATACCAATTTGTCGGACACCCCTACCAGGCACACCTCTTCCCTTACTTTTTTTTCACCTCCAAGCTGGTGAAAGAGGATGAAAAAATCAGTTATGCCTTGAGCGCAAAGAACGAAGCCTTTGCTGAAGAAATAAGTAAGGTCTTCAAAAAGACCGATAATATATTAATCATTTCACGAGACGGCGCCCGAAGTGCCCTTGCGGCCAAAGATCTCATCGGTGCCGGCTTTCAAAAAGTTTTTGATGTGGAAGATGGCTTCGAAGGAGCGGAATTTCCCGCATTCAAGGATGATAAACACCACAAATATTATCGTCAGCTTGCAAAGAGAAACCAAATCTTTGGGTTTGAGCTCCGACGCCACTATGGATGGCAGTGGTGGGGACTCCCCTGGACCTATGCGATAGACCCCAAATTCATCTACCCTCCTGATTTACGACCTCCAAAGAAGTAATAGGGCTCAGCGGGCTAGCGCTCCATCATCGATAGCGCGATGAAAGTCTTTCCGTCAAGAATAAGGCCTTTTTTTATCATTTCCCTTAATTTGTGAACGGTAACTTGTTCGATAGAATCGATTTCCCTTTCATCGATCTTTTCATTGACCTTCTTCAGGTTTCGGCCTGCATAGAGATGAATCATTTCATTAGAATACCCAATGGCCGGTGCGTAGGTACAGATCAATTCTAATGTCTCTGCTTCATACCCTGTCTCTTCGATAAGTTCCCTCTTGGCGCAATCTTCAGGGCTTTCTCCCGGGTCCACCTTTCCGGCAGGGATCTCCAAGGTTGTGCGCCCCAGAGCGTATCTGAACTGCTTGACCATGATGATCTCATCATCAGTAACAAAAGGTATAATACCTGCTGCTTCCGGATGGTCGATCCTGATCCTTTCCCCTCTTTCCCCGTTTCTCAGTGAGACCTCATCGAGGTGGGCTGAAAAATGGTTGCACATCAGACTGGCGATGGTTCGGATTTTTTTCTCCATATCTACAAATCACCTTTTGACCGATTATGGCTTCAATTTCTCCCAACATTTCTTTGCAAGGAAAGACACGAAATGCTCTATGGGCTGCAATGACAACCTGTTTTCCCTGACCGGAATCCATCCTGAACCGGACAAGGGACTCTCCAGGGTATCTGGAAAAGATGTCCCGGATTTCTTGTAAATTATTTCGTGACACAACCTGTTCATCTAGATCGAGCTCGATGGACCTGATGGCGTTTTGTCCTTCTCTTTCGAGAGACGTAACCTCCTGGGCAAGGATTTTCGCCGCATTATCATCCTTTTCCGCCGTCCCGGTGATCAGCAGGGGCTCATCGCTTTTGAGGAGCGGGGAATACTTTTCGAAAACATCCGGGAATAGTACGACCTCGGTTGAACCTGTCGGGTCTTCCAGAGTCAAGATGGCCATCTTGTTTCCCCTCTTTGTCCGTTTGATCTTTAATTTTTCCACCACACCGGCCATTCTGACTTTGGACTTGTCTTTCAACCCAAATAGATCCTGGATGCTGCACGTGGCGAATCGTTTAACTTCCTCCTTGAACCTGTCTAACGGATGTCCTGTGATGTAGAAACCCAGAGCCCCCTTTTCTCTCCTCAATTTTTCACTTTCGTCCCATTCGTCCGTCTCCGGAAGCGCAAGGAAGACGTAATTATCTAATTGATCATCGTTCAATGACGCGAACATATTCATTTGATTGGGATCCTGGTTGGCACCGCATAACCTGATGACTTCATCAAGAGCAGCAAACAATCTCGATCTCTGGATGCCGGTAAAATCGAAGACACCACACTGAATGAAGCTTTCGAGTGCCCTTCGATTCACTTTGGCCCCATCGACACGTTTACAAAAATCCATGATGTCTTTAAACGGTCCGTCACTTTCCCGCTCTTCAATCATGGATCCCACAGCCTTTACACCGACATTCTTGACCGCGGCCAATCCAAAACGGATGCTGTCCTTCACAACGGAAAAATCGGTTTGGCTTTCGTTTAGATCAGGCGGTAAAATCGGGATACCCATTTCACGGCATTCTGCAATATTCTTGATCGTCTTATCTTGGTTCCCCATATCCTGGGTCAACAACGCCGCCATGAATTGTATGGGGTAATGGGCCTTTAAGTATGCCGTTTGGTAGGCTATCAAGGCATAGGCAGCAGAATGGGACTTGTTGAACCCGTAGCCTCCAAACTTTTCTATCAACATGAAAAGCTTCTCTGCCTTTTTTAGGGCCACGCCATTCTCTGTCGCCCCTTTTGTAAACCGGGCTTTGTGGTTTGCCATCACCTCGGCTTTCTTTTTTCCAATGGCTTTTCGCAATTCGTCCGCCTCAGCGAGGCTGTAGTTGGCCAGAATCTGAGCGATCTTCATGACCTGTTCTTGGTAGAGAATGACCCCATAGGTTTCCTTCAAAATAGGCTCCAGCTGAGGCAGCATATACTTTATCTTGGATCTTCCATGTTTCCCCGAGATAAAATCTTCTACCATGTTGCTGCCCAACGGACCGGGGCGATACAGGGCCACCAAAGCCACCAAATCTTCAAACAGCCCCGGTTTCAACCTCCTCAAAAGATCCTTCATCCCTGAGCTCTCTAACTGGAACACGCCTGTTGTTTTTCCTTCACTGCAGAGTTGATAGGCCCCAGGATCATCGAGGGGGATCTTTTCTATTTGAATCTGTTGATCTGTTGTCATTTCAATCAGTTTCAGAGTCTGTTTGATAACGGTCAGGGTCTTCAAGCCTAAAAAATCAAACTTGATAAGCCCAAGTTGTTCGATCTGATCCATGGTGAACTGGGTCATGACCTCATCGTTTGTTCCTTTAAAAAGTGGCAGGTATTCCACCAGAGGCCGATCTGAAATGACTACACCGGATGCATGGGTCGAAGCATGTCTTGACAGGCCTTCGAGAGAGCGGGCAATTTTCAACAGCTTCTGTTGATTTTTTTCACCCTTCTCCAATCTTTTCAGTTCCGGCTCATCTTCAATGGCCCTTTCCAGACTGACTTTGGGGCCCTCAGGCACCAACTTGGCAATCTTATCGACCTCTCCATAGGGGATGCTCAGGACCCTCCCCACATCTCTAATTGCCCCCTTAGCCTTCATGGTGCCGAATGTGATAATTTGTCCCACGTTTTCTCGCCCATATTTTTCCGCCACATATCGAATGACCTCGTCTCGGCCGTTGATGCAAAAATCAATATCTATATCAGGCATACTGATTCGTTGTGGATTCAGAAACCGCTCAAAGAGGAGCCCGTATTTTATGGGGTCTATGTTCGTGATATTCAGGCAATACGCCACCAACGAGCCGGCAGCTGATCCACGACCCGGCCCGACGGGAATATCAGAGCGGCAGGCATAATCAATAAAATCGGCCACGATCAAGAAGTAACCCGCAAACCCCATCTTTATGATGATACCAAGTTCGAACTGGAGCCTATCCTCGTATTCGGTCTTGAGTTCAGGTGTTAAGGCACCTTCTTCCTCTTCTTTCTGCACCAGTCTTTTTTGAAGCCCACTGAGTGCCTCCTCCTCGAGTAATTGCTCGAGGCTTGTTTCTTCCGACACCGTGAATACAGGGTATTTATATTGACCGAACTCCATATCATACTCGCAGAGACTGGCTATCTGCGAGGTATTATCGATCGCTTCTCTGTATTCGCTCAGGTCTCCTTCCATTTCTTGCCGGGACTTGAAGAAAAATTCATCTTTCGAAAATTTCATCCGTTTTGGATCATCAATTGTTTTGCCCGTTTGAATACATAAAAGAGCATCATGGGCCTCGGAATCCACCCTGTCGAGATAATGGCAATCATTTGTGGCCGCTAAAGGGATCGATAGCTCTTGTGATATATCCTTCAGGATGTGATTCACCTTGATCTGGTCAGTCAGATTGTTTGCCTGGACTTCGAGGTAAAAACGGTCCTTGTCAAAGATCGATGCGAGTTCAATCGCACTTTGTTTTGCCTCTGAAACGCGGTCGTGATTGATGAGATAGGAGATCTTCCCCTTCAGGCAGGCCGATAGAGCGATGAGCCCACCGTTGAATTTTTTTAGCAATTCCATGTCAACACGGGGATGATAGTAAAATCCTTCCAGATGCCCTAAGGTTACAAGTTGACATAGATTTTTATAGCCCTCTTCATTCTTCACCAGGAGGATGAGGTGGTTTGCAGTGGGACCGCTACCCGAAGAGGGGGTGCGCTCCTTTCGGTCTCTTGGAGCAACATATATTTCACAACCCAAGATGGGTTTGATCCCGGTTTTTTTAGCTTGAGTGAAAAACTGGACGGCCCCGAACATATTGCCATGATCCGTGATAGCCACGGCATCCATTCCCAAGCGGCCCGCTTTATTAAGAAGGTCCCTGATTCTAATAGCGCCATCCAGAAGACTAAATTCGGTATGGACGTGGAGATGGGTAAAAGAAGATTTGGTGTTCACATTGACCTCATTTGATTATCTTTTAACTATACATTTATTTTCGCAATTCATTTCAAGCCCGCCCTGTCGCGACCACAGTATAAGGTGCAAAGGCATTACAATATTTCTGAACCAAAATCCTGAGGCTACCACCGTGCTGTTTCGGTCTGGGCCAGGGTTTTTATTTCAAACATGTGCAAAGTGGCTATAGGCCGCCGGTTGTAAAACTTATTCGATACAACCTGCAGACTCATGGCACAGGGGTGAAAGAAGTTTCAAAGACCTTGCACCTACCGGTTGTGAAAATTATTCATTACAACCGGCCGCCTTATGCCTTGTGCCTTTTTTTGTCCAGTATCTCGGTGTTATAGACAACTGGTTATTGATGCCAATGTCACGTATTATGATATCAATCTTTCATTTATGATTCCTACAAGTTTTTTAATTTCATAGTTGTAAGTTGAATTGTGATTATGATAGGGTAAAACCTAATCTTCATCAAGCCTGTTTTCTAAGAAACCTGAAATGTCACCTAAGAATTCATTTTCTTTTCAAACGACCTGATTACCCGAAAAAGATCTTTTACCCGTCCCGACTAGGGCGGACAAATTTCATGAGCTGCTAGTATGCAGATGAAGGACTTAAAATACTGGAAAAAGAGGGTTGAAAGACTTGATACCTTAAATCAATTCTCCAGAGAAAAGCTATCGATCCTTAAAAAGGAAAAAAAAGAATTCCAAAGGGCCCTACGCTATCGAGATGACCTGTTCCATTCAATCCCGGATGCTCTCATCTTGATACAAGAGGAAAAGATCGTTGACATAAACAAGATGGCTCTGGATCAATTGGGATACAAGGCGGAAGAGATGATCGGCCTTGAATTTCTAACTTTCGTGCATCCCACCATGAGATCATTCGCGGTAGACCTCCAGAAGAAAATGTTTTCCGGAAGAAAGGTTCCGGACCGGTTTGAGATGGATTTAGTCGGAAAAAACGGGGGAAGTTCCTTTTGTGAAGTGAGGTTTGGAAAAGCCAAATTCGATGGGAGGAAAGCGTTTCTATTGAGCTTCAACCCCATTGATAAACGAAAAAAGAAAGAAAAAGAGCGCATCCAATCCAAAAAAATGGAAGCCCTTACCACCATGGCTTCAGGGCTTGCACGCCAATTCAGTCGGAGTCTCAAAGACATCATTGTGAATACAGTAAAAATGAGAGACATGACCGGCTCGGAAAATGGAGCCTTTAAAAAAGGTTTGAGTAACATCGAATATGCTGCGAGCCGTCTCTTCAAAACCACTCGCGGGCTGGATGCCTTCTCGAGGGCTAAAAATGACCCCTCGGATCTTGTCCTGTTTGATCTGAAGAAAATTGTCAAGGAGGCCATTGCTCTGACCGATCCGCGGTTGAAAAGTGAAGATGAGAACCACGGTGTCAAGATCAATTTGAAGACCTATCTGAGGTCCGTGTCTCCTATTGAAGGAGACCCGAACGCCATACGGGATGTTATTGCCAATTTGATCTTGAATGCTGTGGATGCCATGCCCAATGGAGGTGATCTTTATCTCACTACAGAGGAAAATGCCAGCCATGTTTTCATATATATCCAGGACAGCGGTCTTGGAGTAGCCGACACGGTCAAAGAGAGAATATTCGACCCATGCTTTACGGCCAACGGTCGTGATGGTATGGGGCTCGGGCTGAGTCTCTCCTATGCCATTATCAAGAGACACCATGGAGAGATCGATATATCGAGCGAGAATGGTCATGGAACCGTTACCTCCATCATGCTTCCCTGTGCGAGCGGGGACCCGAGACCAAAGACCGGGCCGATGAAACGCAAGGTAAAAAACGCCCACATTTTGATCATTGAAGATGATGACATGATTCGAGAGCTTTTATCACAGTTATTAGGAAGCAAGGGATTTAGGGTTGATACGACCGATAACGGTCTGGATGGACTGTATAAATTGAAAAGAAAGTCATTTCATATGGTCATTGCCGACTCCAAAGCACCAGGCGTAGAGGGACAGGTGCTCATGAAAAAAATGAAAAAGATTAACCACGATCTCCCCTTTGCCCTGATTGTCCACCATGAACCAGGTGATAAACCGCGTCCCACTAAAAAACCGACCGCGGACATGGTCATCACCAAACCTATCGACATGAACAAGCTGGTGCAACAAGTCTCAGAATTAATCATGCAGCAAGGCTGAAGAAAAGTCCCTCAGACAGCCTCATGCGAACATCCAGGTCCAGAGCCATATCTTTCGCTCATTTCATAATAAAGAATCCTCGCTCAGAGAACGTGGCTTTGAGGCAACACCCCATTGGGGTGCTGGGGACTTCGCTCTATTGAACACAAAAATCCGAATCTCGAAATCCGAAATTGTCTCCTTCTCCGAAGGAGAAGACCGAAACCAATATCAAATGACCAAAATCCAAATGACCGAAACTGTACTGTGCGACATTCAGTATCGAGACTGCAATTAGCGTGTTTGTTTCTAACATTGGAACATTAGGGCTTTGAATTTGTTTCGGATTTCGATATTCGGATTTCGAATTTAAATGCCTTGAATCATCGTTCTCGGCAGAGCCAATTGACTCTGACCCCGTCCAGTGGCGGGGCTTTCCAGAAACCAATAAAGTATAGTAGGTACTGCCATTGAACATGAATAATCCCAAGGCTCCGTTGGCCGAGAGGATGAGGCCCAAAAAAGTGGAGGAAATCATTGGGCAGGACCACATTCTCGGTCCTGGGTCTGTGCTCTTGAGAGCCATTGAGTCGGGTCAACTTTTTTCAGTGATCTTTTGGGGCCCCCCCGGTTCAGGAAAAACCACTCTGGCCAAACTCATGTCCCAATACTCCGAAAATCCTTTCCGAGCCTTTTCTGCCGTGACCTCCGGCGTCAAAGAACTCAGAAAAATCATCGCTGAAGCCCAAAAGACATTTGAGCTCACCGAAAAGCGGACCGTTCTCTTCGTGGATGAAATCCATCGTTTTAACAAGGCCCAACAGGACGCTTTTTTGCCCTATGTGGAGAGCGGCCTTGTCATCCTTGTGGGAGCCACGACCCAAAATCCCTCCTTTGAAATTATTCCACCTCTTCTTTCCAGGGCGAGGGTCATGGTGCTCCAGCCCCTCGGACAAGAAGACCTGAAGGCGATTCTTTTGCGCGCCATAAAAGACAAGCAAGAGGGGCTTGGGGATTTAAAAATTGAGATCCTGCCCGATGCTCTGGCCCACCTCATCGATCTTTCTTCCGGTGATGCCCGTGTGGCCCTGAACAACCTGGAGATAGCCGTCCTTTATACTATGCAGGACCAGGTCCCTCAAAAGGTCCTCGATTTGGAAAAGACCGAAGTTGCCCTTAGCAAAAAGGCGCTTCCATACGATAAGGACGGGGAGGAGCATTATAACCTGATCTCCGCTTTTCATAAAAGTATGCGAGGGGGTGATCCGCAGGCATCTCTTTACTGGCTCTATCGTATGCTTATGGCGGGAGAAGATCCCCTCTTCATCGGTAGAAGGATGGTCCGTTTTGCCACAGAGGATATCGGGCTGGCCGATCCCGACGCCCTGCAGGTAGCCCTTGGGGCTTTTGAGGCCTGGCAAAAGATAGGTCCCCCGGAGGCGGAACTGGCCCTGGCCGAGGCTGCCGTTTATTTGGCCATGTCCCCGAAAAGCAATGCGCTTTATCTGGCTGAGGCCACTGTAAAACGAGAGATAGAACATTCAGGGCCCCAGCCTGTTCCCCTTCACATCAGAAACGCACCGACCAGGCTTATGAAAAAGCTGGGCTATAGTAAAGGATACCTCTATCCTCACAACTATCCGGGCGCCAGGATTAAACAGGAATATCTCCCTGAAAAAATGAAAGACAGGCTGTTTTACCGGCCTACAGGAAGAGGATTGGAAAAGGAAATCAGGAGAAGAATGGAGGAACAGAAAAAAAAAGAATAGAACTTGTTGAAATGAGAGTGAGGCTCCTCGCGCAGAGCGGTAAGCCTCTGGAAGACCCCTCGAAGGGGTCTGCAAACAATACGATTATCAAGATTACTAATCCATATCAAGGACGCCGCTGTTAAAACGAAAAGAATAGGAACATCGAACATCCAACGTCGAATTTTGAATAAGGCATGCTAAATTTTTTATAAAATGGCCGAGCGACACGCGGCGCAAGCGCCTGCGCTGCGCGAGCAAGTTCATCATTCGATGTTCAATGTTCGATGTTGGACGTTCAAAAGAATGCTTTAATCTGCTGCTAACAAGTATTTTTTATTCTCGCCGGAACGGGTGAACCTTTCCGGGTCCACCGATAGAATCGGTGGGTTTAGATCAAACTAAGCTCGCCCTAGATCACGACTACCCAAAAACAGCTAAGCTTCGTCCTTGGACGCCTTGAACCTCCCCGTGGGACGGGGTCCGGGACGGCCTCTCAGGCCTGCATCCTCTATCAGATGTTCGATGGTACCCTTTATCTCCGCATCGACTGCTTGGAGGGGAGGACGCGGATCACCCCCGAAAAAACCAACCAGATCCAATGCACACTTTATCCCGGGCACCCCAAAGGTATTGACGATCTTTTCATTCAGAGTGATGAGTCTCATTTGGATCTCTCTTGCCCTCTCCAGGTCTCCGGCATTGACCATTTGAAAAATCTCAACTGTTTCAGCCGGTGCAAAATTGGAGAGTGCCAATATCCCGCCTTGCGCTCCAAGCATCAGCGATGAGAACAAGACTGACCCTGCTCCCTGGAGTATGACGAAATCCGTCGGGCAAGACTTTTTCAATTCAGTCAACAGAGCAATATTCCCTGAGGAATCTTTGAGACCCGCGATATTCGGGTGATCGGTAAGCGATATTATGGCCTTTATGGGCAAATCGAGGCCGGTGAACTTTGGGACATTGTACATAAGGATGGGGATTCTAGATTTTTCGGCCACTTCGCAGTAGTAGTTCTCCAGAGTCTGAGCAGTCATCTGCTTCTTGAAATAATATGGCGTTATCACCAAGGCATAATCAGCCCCCACACCCGCTGCCAGATTGGTAAACTCTATGGTCCCACGGGTGGACTGCATCCCCGTTCCGGCAATGATCGTTTTGCCTTCTGAAGCACTTGCGCGAACGGTTTCTATGGCTTTGAGGCGCTCGCCATCATTCATCAGCACACTCTCTCCGGTCGAACCCAGGACGAGATAACCGCTGAGTCTTATCTTTTCGAACCTTTCTATATTTGATTTCAGTTGCGATTCTGAAAGATCTCCCTTTTCAAAGGGAGTCGTCAGCGCAGGAAAAATACCGGAAATGGAAGCAGACATCGGTTTTACTCCTCCTTCCCTATGGGGGGGCATCCGGGTAGGTTACTGCTCGAATACGTCAAGCGACCAAGTGGGACACCCTTAAATTTTTCAGAAACTAATTAAGTTAACACCCACCCATAAAAGGGTCTTTTTATCTCTCACAGAGCTCTCTGAGTTCACAGAGTCTATTTGCCATCCCCCTGGCGCGGGGACTCAATATCATATTAAACGTTCAATTGGATCTGGATTAAACCAAAGGTCCCGTGAGGGACTGATGGTTGGTCTGATTCGGGATACCTGTCCCGCTTTTAAGCTGGATCAACGAATCAGACGAAAAATAAATGTTTTCTCCGTGTTCTCTGTGTGCTCAAGCGACCAACGGGAGTGGGCGAGAGAAATAATCCTTATTTCCGTGGGCGATGATTATTCCTTTCTCCACCGAAAATCCAACCCCGGAAACACTTATCCCTAGACGCCTGGCCCTACTTTAAAGCAAAAAATCTGTATCGTTATCAAGAGAGGCGCAAATCCGGAGCTTTACCCATTGGGACCTCGATCAACGTGGGTACGTCGTTTGCAAATCCTCTCCTGATGGCATCACGGAGCGATTCAGGCGACTCAGCACGCATCCCTGCCGCTCCAAAGGCCTCGGCATACTTGACAAAGTCTGGGTTGTGCAACTCAACGGCTATGTTCCGACCTCCATAGGACTGGTCCTGAATCTTGCGGACATTGCCGTAAGCATTGTCCCTGAATATAATGGCAACCAGGTTGATTTTGTGGAGCATTGCTGTGGCCAGCTCCTGACCGGTGAACAAAAAACCGCCGTCCCCATTGATGGAGATGACCTGTTTATCAGGATTGGCGACCTTGACGCCAAGGGCCGTTGCGAACCCATACCCGAGCGTCCCCTGGTAGCTGCATGAAATATAAGTTCTCGGATGATAGACGGGAAACCAGACCCAAGAGAAGTACCCCATTTGTGTCATCTCAGGGACAAAGATCCCGTCATCCCCCAGTTCCTGGCGAATGACCTCCGTGTAAGAGGCCAGAGGCTGAACCTCATAGAATGTCTTCAATGACTTCTCCTTAGCAGTAAGGAGTTCCTCCTCTCTCGATTGACGGGGCTTGTTGTGTTTTTCAACCCGTCTTATCATTTCATTCAAACATTTACCCGCATCCGCGATGATACCGACATCCGGCTTGAGCAATCGATCGATTTGTTCCGGATCGATATCTATACGGACGATCTTTCTCCCATCCTTCATAGGCCAGTTCGACATGAGTACCGGTCCGGTCATGCGGCTTCCAACAACCAGAACGGCATCCGCCTCGTCCCACAACTCACGGGCGGTGATCCTGTTTTGTGCCAGATAGGACCGATCACTGATGACGCCCCTGCCACTTATTGAAGCGTTAACGGGCGCCTGAAGAGATTCGGCCAGTTCCCGGACTTCTGTTGCTGCATCCTGAGCACCGCCACCCACATAGATCATGGGATTTTTGGCGTTCCCGAGGATTTTTGCTGCCTTCTCAATCAGGTCGGGATCTCCTTCCGGTCTTTCAGGCTCATGGGGTCTTTCTGCAATCTTCACCTCCGATTTTTGTCCCATAATGTCCATGGCCATCTCCAGGACAACCGGGCGCCTCCTGCCGGTCTGGAGCTGTTTGAATGCCTCATGGACCAGGGCCGGTGCATCAGCAGGACTCGGGGCGCTGGCGGTCCATTTGGCTACAGATTCCATCATCCCTAGTTGGTTGGGAACTTCGTGGAGAAGGCCTATGCCCTTATCGATCATATCGCTCCGGATTTGCCCCGCCAACACAAGTACCGGAGTGTTGCAGGCATATGCGGTGGAAAGTGCCGCAGATGCGTTCAACAGTCCCGGTCCCGGCACCACGAGACAAACACCCGTTTTTCCAGTGGAAGCGGCATAGCCAAAGGCCATATAACCGGCTCCCTGTTCGTGGCGGGTATGGATAATGCGGATGGAATCTTCATAATAGAGTGCGTCAAAAATATTATCGAGCTGCACGCCCGGTAGTCCGAAAATGGTATCTATCCCATACTTTTTAAGTGTTTTAATAATGGCCTGTGCACCCGTCATTTCGGTCATTGAATAATCCTTTCTTTAGATAATTTCTTAAAATTGATGCCAAGTAGGACATCTCTATAACTTTCATCTGACGAAGAAATTGTTAAGATAATCATTTATGCTAACTTTCCGGCCTCACGGACAATTAAATCCCATGCGGCATCCACATGGCGTTTTTCAACTTCGGTCTGCCCGACACACATCCTTATGGTGTAAACATCATTCAATTTGGTGTGACTGAGGTAGACCTTTCCGGTCATGTTCAGGTTTTCCAATAACGTTATGTTTAATTGATTGAGGGCGTCCGTGTCATCTACATTT
>JAQYVK010000601.1 GCA_030145585.1 Desulfatiglandales bacterium
ATCATCGCAATTGTGGTTCACGGGTTGCTGTCTCTACAGATAGCGGCCGTCCCGCTCGACGGCGGCCGTCCTGCTGAAAGATACTTTCAGCGGGACGGCAAAAATCCTGACCACGAGGTCTGGCTTAATAACGTATTGGAGGGTGATCCATGAAAAAGGTAGTTATTAGCCTATTATGTCTCATTCTGGCGGTTGCCATCATTTTTGGATTCGTTTATTACAACCGACATCTTGATACAACAACAGACCTTCAAATCAGCAAGGAAAAAGCGTCTGATTTGAATCAAAACGTAATCCAGTTAAATCAAAAAATTTCCTCCCTAAATGATCAGATCCACAAAATAGGAAGCGATCTCGACGAAAAAAAGAAGGCCCTGGATTCCTTTCAGTCCCAAATGACGTCTAAGAACGCCCTCGTAGGAACCCTTAGAGATCAAATCACTATGACCCAGACGGAGACGGTCCATCTCAAATCCGCCTACGATAACCTGATCTCAGAACTCACCGAACTGAAAAAGAACAAAGAAAGTCTTCCCATGCTTGAGAGTTCGATCCTTTCGACGGATCAAGAACTTTCTCAAGTGGAAGAAGAGTTAGGACAATTAGAAACCGACTATAAAACTGAGATAATGACCAGGGAGGCCCTTAAGGCCGAACTATCTTCCAAAGGTGAATGGGTCATGGAACTCCAGAACAAGTTAAAAAATTCCCAAACCCGTATCTCATCCCTCGAGTCGGACATCGCAAAAAGTAAAAGTGAGATCGAGACGCTTCGGAATCAGCTTTCTAATCTCAAAGAAGAAAAATCCAGAGCTGAAAGCCGCGTGGGTCAATTGCAGGGGAAATATGAAACTGTTCTTGGCGGTTTGGACGAACAGAAATCGTCCAAGATGCGCATCACTGAACTCGAGGAGAATCTCCGAACCTTAGAAAATGATTTAAGCGAAGGCAAGAAGACAAGAGAGGCCCTGGAAAATAGACTTTCATTAAAAGAGACCGACATCACTCAGCTTCGTAAACAACTCGATGACAGCAAAACCTGGGGCACTTCACTAGAAAACGAGCTTGGTAAAGAGCAAAATACCAGGGAGGCCCTGGAAAATAGACTTTCATTGAAAGAGACCGACATCACCGAGTTTCGCAAACAATTGGAAGACAGCAAGGCGTGGGCGTCTTCCCTTGAGAATGAGCTTGGAAAAGACAAAAGTAAGCTTGAATGGCTTAAAAATCAGCATGCGAGGCTAGCAGAGGAGAAATCTTCAGTCGAGAGCAAATTAGGACAAATGCAAACCACCTATGATGGGCTTGTCAATGATCTAAAAAAGCAGATTCAAAATCAAGAGGTGACGATCGATCAATTCCAAAAAAAAATATCTGTCTCCTTTGTCGATCGCATTCTGTTTAAGACAGGCAAAGCGACCATTACTTCTGAAGGTGCAAAAGTCTTACGAAAGGTTGGGAAGACTTTGAAAAACGTTAAGGACAAAAAAATCAGGGTAGTGGGGCACTCTGACAATGTCGCAATCATCTCCAAGTCTCGATATTATAAATACCCTTCCAACTGGGAGCTTTCTGCTGCCCGAGCCGCCAGAGTCATTCGTTTTTTCCAAAAGGTGTCCGGTTTGGATCCTACCACCATGGAAGCTGTCGGCCGATCCTTCTACGACCCCATTGCCAGCAATGAGACACCCAAAGGCCGCGCTCAGAATAGGCGGGTAAACATTATCATTGCACCCACATTTTAAAAATGATCGCTGCGCTAGAGGAGCGTTACACTTGAGGAGCACTTCGTTTAAGGGAAAATAAATTATCACGAAAAAGGGAAATAACGAATCCGCCACACTGACGGCGGACAAGAATACGAAAGCAATTTAAAATTTTGACAGGATTTACTGGATTAGCGGGATTTTTGTAAACGGAGTCGGCAGGATTGTTTAAACATATCGTGTAGATCCTGTTAATCTGCGTCCAAAAAATTCTTTTCTCCCATTTCGTGCTTTCGAAATTTCGTGTTTTCGTGATTAAATGTTTTTGTTTTTTACCCTTTGCGCTTTGCTCTATGCGCTCTGCGGCTAAGTGGGAATAACCTTGATCAGGTATATAAACTTTGATGTGGCCGGACCAATGATGATTTGATTTTTTTCCCGCTCAAGAGGCGTGCTAAATATGCCGGTGTGACCACCGATTTCCTTACCATTTACTATGGTTCCGAAGGCACTCCCCCTATCCACGACCCAGATCTTACCCTCCTGGTTATCTATAGCCAGATGGTTCCTCGAGACAATAAAAGGTTTTTTTTCATCGATGAAAAGATCATTATGATAAAAGACATCCGTGTCCTTATTTAGGGAATGCCTGCCAATGAGAAATGGAAATTTGGTAAGGTATAGCTCTTGATTGTCGAAACTCTTTTTCGCTTCAGCGGTTTGACCTTCCATAATCACTTTAAAGGCCTTCTCCTTGTCAGTATCTTTTTTTGGATCTAAAGTCCTCTGAGCCAACTGATTGCTCGCCTCTCGAAGCCTTTCAAAAAGGGTTTTAATGATGGGAATGAGAATGGCAGGCTTTGTCCGCAGTAAATCATTAAATTGATCTCTGTTGATGATTCTAACCTCTAATTCGGAGAGTGCCCTTATTGTGGCCGATCGTGGCCGGTCCTCAATGAGTCCCATTTCACCGAATACTCTACCCTCCCCAAGGGTGGCAACCGTGACCTGCTTGTCCCCTGACTTCTTCAATACTTCTACGGCGCCCGACAGAATGACATAGGCGGATGAACCTTTTGTTCCCTCTTCAATGATGATGTCTCCACCCTGAAAGGTCTTTGTGATCTGCTTCGGAATCTCTTGGTCAAAATCCACTATACTTTTATACCCTCCCTCGCTATCCATTTAGTTTCCATCCAGTAATGGCCCTTTTCGCCCCGCCGGCGGGTAAATCCGCCACACAGACGGCGGATAAATCTCTGTGCGTCCTGCTATCCTAAAGGATAGCTTGGAAGAAATCCCGACCCTTGGCCGAGATTCTTCAGATCCTTACGCCGTCCTGCTATCCTGAGGGATAGCTTAGAACTATTTTTCTACTTCTGAGACACCTTCCATCAGAAAATAGCATACTTAAGGAAAAAGATTAAGAAATTTCACATCAACCCGACTTCGTGAAACCATGGTGAAGAATTGGGTTGGAAGGCCGATTTCGGTTTTGGGCCCTCCGTAAAGGGCAAAAAATGCTATTGACATAAATTTCCATATTAATTATTGTTGAAACTAAATTGCAATAGGAGTCGATAATGGGTAATGAAATTGCCCTGTTTAGGTCTTTTATTTCAAAAAAAGGTCTTCGAAATACACCTGAAAGGGAAGAAATTATTAAGGAGATCTTTTCAAGCCATGATCATTTTGATGTGGACGAACTCTATTTGCGTCTTCGCCAGAAAGGAAGCAGGGTATCAAAGGCTTCCATTTACAGAAACATACCGCTCATCATGGAGAGCTGTTTGATACGGGAAGTATGGCATGAAGATGGTCACATGCATTATGAACACATTTACGGTCACGGTCATCACTGCCATCTCCGATGTATTCAATGCGGGAAGGTGATTGAGTTTGTTGACCAAGATTTATTCGAGATAGAAAAACGCCTCGGAACAAAATATGATTTTGAGATCCTTGAACATCGCCTGGACGTAATCGGATATTGTTCCGAATGCAGACAACATGCTGCAGCAGCTGGAGATCGGTCATGATTAACAATAACCATTTTGAAAAGAGCAATTTTCGTATCCTGATTGAAAAGGATAACATAGGCCGTATGGAAGAGCGCCTTAATATCATCGATACCTTTCTGGATATCGAAGAGCACGTTACACTCGATGATATGATGCAGCTTCTGAAAAAAGCAGGGTACGATTATCAACCTGATTTTGTTCGGCAGTGCTTGAATCGCTTTGTTGAACACGGTTTTGCTCAGAAGAAGGCATTTGAGGGGCAATCTCCTCGCTACGAACACCACCATCTCGGAAAACATCACGACCATCTCATTTGCACAAAATGTGGTAATATACTCGAATTCGACAACGATGACATGGAAAGGTTACAACTAAAGATCGCGTCCAATCTTGGATTCCATATGCTCCAGCATAAAATGGAAATTTACGGCCTCTGCTCCGGTTGCATGGCCGAAAGGCATCCCTTGATGCCTCTGGTCATGGCCAAGTCCGGTGAAAATGTTGTGATTAAAGATATAACGGGGGGAAGGACTGTGAGGAACAGACTTGCCTCCATGGGCTTGCGGTCGGGAGACTCCTTAGAAATCATCAACAACAATGGTCAGGGGAGATTGATTGTGGGCCATGGATCCACACGGTTGGCTATGGGCAGGGGGGTCGCTCAAAAAATCATGGTCTCCCTCGATAGACAGAACACGCAAAGCGCATAGCGCATGGCGCATAGCGAAAACCTCATCACGAAAACGCGAAATCAAAAAAACACCCGCCGACGCTGAAGCTTCCACCTTCGCCAGCCCGTTTGCGACGGGCCGGCTTCGGCGGACAAGTTGGCGGACAGGCGAAAAATTGTTATCCACTTTTACCCGCCTCTGGCGGGAATCTTCACTAATTGACACTAAAATCCAAAAACGGTCTAAGGGTCCAAGAGTCAAAAAGTCACAGAGGCGTCGGTAGGATTGTTTAACATTCCCGCGTAGCGGGAGGTCAAGATTTATGATTCTTGAACATTGGGAGTAGGCCTTTGAGGAAATAATGAACGTGTTCATTATTCTTTTGAGGCCTTCTCCCTATATGTTAAACAACCCTTTATAAACGTTTCTTATTAGAACCTATCTCAAAAAAAGAAAAATGGATCAAGGTCAATGACGACGCAGGATAGATTCCTTAAATCCCCCCTTGCCCCCCTTTATTAAAGGGGGGTTGGGGGGATTTTCATGGGCCATTTGGTATTTTTGAGATGGCTTCTAGTGTCGATTAGTGAAGATTGGTGGTTGATTGTATCCTGGTGATCCTGGTAATCTGCGTCCAAAAATTTCTTTCTTTTCGCCTGCCCGCTATCCTGTCCGCCATAGCCGGCCCACCGCTGGTGGGCAGGC
>JAQYVK010000602.1 GCA_030145585.1 Desulfatiglandales bacterium
GCCCTGGCGCGACTTTATTGGGCCTAGCTATTTGTTACTTTGATATATACAAATGATAGTTTTCTATCGAATCAAACGAATTCAGGTCTGGGCCAGGGATTTCGAATTTAAACACCATGTATCATCATTCTCGGCAGACCCAAATAACCCCTGACCCCGGCGAGAGAATGAGGTTTTTATAAACCAATAAAGGAGGTTCAAAATGAGTAAAAAACCAAGGAAACCATCAGGAAAGAGAAAATCTAAAAAAGCCTCGACCCGAGGAAAGAGGAATCCCTCACGATCCTTAAAACTGCCCTTTGTGATTATAGTCGTGTTGATAATTGGGGTTGGTGGCTATTTTTTCTATAACAAGTACACTCAGGCAAAAGTCCCAATCATGCAGAGTGGAACCCCCGATGAAATTCAGAAAAAGATCAAGTCCCTGAAAGGCAATGAAAGGAAAATGACACTGATGCCGGCCTTGTTCACCGGGAAGGTCGCCAGTGCGTATCAAATCGCACGGGAGAATAGGGATCTCTTAGATTCGATGTACTGTTACTGCTACTGTGAAAAAAATATAGGGCATAAGAGCCTCCTGAGTTGCTATGCCGACCGGCACGCGGCAAACTGTGGCATATGTATGGATGAGGCCATTTACGCCTCAAAATTAGATAAAAAGGGTTTTGACATAGCACAGGTGAGGGAAGCCGTTGACAAAAAGTTCTGGAGGCCTTTCAGATAGTAGTATTTTCCATTGGGAGAATGAAAAGGACCTTTATTTCCCATCCCGAGACGTGAATGAGGTGGGTCCGGTAATCAGGAGAGAATATCATTAAAAAACAATTGACATCCTGTTTCGATAGGTTAAGATTTAAGGTTATCCATGTAGAAGAACCATGGATACGATGCCCATGAAAAAAAAGACCCTTCTCATATTCGCTGTTCTAAGTTTCAGTATTTTTTTTAATGCCGTCTGTCCGCAGCTCTGTCCGTCAGAGCAGCAGGGCCTCGATATTATCCATCTTGGACATTGTCCAATTTTAACCCATTCTTTGGTCTCCGGAGTGACGGGTCTATCCTTCTTCTTCATTCTACCTCTTATCGGGTTTTCTCTTCTGAAAACCAATACCCTTATACCGGAAGGATTCCGTTTATCGCTCTTTAGACCTCCTCGATTTCTCGCCTAAATTTTCCTATCCGTTTTCATCACATTGAAATAGTATCCAATCCCTATTTCTTAGCCCCTATTACCCAATATTAGGGAAATGATTCCTTTCATTTATATAACAGGAGACGCGTAGAGAAGGGTTTTGTAGTGTCGGCAAAAATAGAGTCCTGAGAAAAGATGGGGGCCTGAAGTCAATATTATCAAGAAAGAAAGGATGGGCGCGATGGGAAAGAAAAAAGGAAGATTATACTGATGATAAATCAGCGATATAGACACTACATCCGTGTCGAAAGATTACTGGCATGATATTGAATGACATGGATATCTTACAGATAGGATTTAAGGAAAGGGAAGAATGATGGAATTCACTTTAAAAAGAATACTTTTCACCCTGATAGTCTTTGGAACTTTGATGCTTCTTGCCTTTTGGAGCCCCCTCTATGCTGCTGATGACCCCTTGGCAGCCGCCGGTATCCTGAAAGGCAGGGGTCAGATGATCGCACCCTCTTTTGAATTAGAGGATCTGGCTGGGAAACGCGTAAAGCTGGAGGATTTTCGGGGCAACGTAGTCCTACTTGATTTCTGGGCAACCTGGTGAACCTGGTGCAAGAAGGAGTTGCCTTCTCTGGTAAAACTTTATGCTGAGTTTAAAGACAGGGGCTTCGTTGTCGTGGCGATAGACATCAAGGAACAAAAGGGACTTGTAAAAAGATATGTGGAGAAGGAAAAGTTGTTCCTACCCGTTCTTCTCGATAAGGATGGGAAGGTCGCGTACACCTATGGAGTCAGATCTCACCCGGACCATTTTCTCATAAACCGGGAGGGAGAATTTATTGGAAAAACCGTGGGAGCAAGAGACTGGATAAGCGCTAAGAATCGGGATTTGATCCGCTATCTCGTTGCGCAGGATGAGAAGGAATAAGAAACTCAAACAAATGTGTTTAGGAGAAAAAATATATTGGAGGAAACGGCCATGTGTCATTTGATCCTTTTTCTCCCTTTTTTCGCGGTACCCCTGTTTTGGATTTTCCCTTTTACGACCGCCCTGCCCTTGTATCTTCTTGTTTTAGGGATCTCTCTCTTTCTCTACTTCAAGATATTCCAGGCGATGCGGCAGGTGGTTAGGACCGGACATGAGGCCATGTTGGGTAAGAAAGGGTTGGTCGTAGTGGACATCGATCCGGAAGGCAAGATTCAATATGCCAACGAGATCTGGGATGCCACCGCAATGGGGAGTCGTTTTATTAAAGGGGAACAGGTTAAAATCCGTGGTATCTGTGGATTGGTACTCCAGGTGGAAAAAATGCCCGGCGAGCCCTGATTGATCGAATAAAAAAATCCTCAGATCTTCTATAACTTATTGTAATTAAAACTATTAATTTTGGTTTTGGGTTTTTGTACTATACATGGACAAATGGAATGATGCTATAATGGAACCATGGAAGCACGCCTCTGGTGAGATGGTTTAGTAGGAAACATCTTATCTATTTTATGCTTTGTCAATGTGATTTTCCCAATAACCATTCCCACAATGACACAAGACCCAATATTCCAACGCTCCGGTATTCCCTCCGGGGCGTGGGCCCTGCGGGCCGGAGGCCAACTAGGGCAAAGCCCCTGTCCTGCTGAAAGACACTTTCAGCATGAAAGCCGGTGAAAGAAACATGAATGAAATAGGATTTTACTCGATATTTATCGCCCTGCTCTTGGCAGGTTATTCAAGCCTTACCGCGATTGTGGGGGTAAAGAGCCGAAGGGGCGAGTTGATCGCCAGTTCCGAAAATGCGGCTATGGCCGTTTTTGCCTTTATCACTTTGGCCTCGGCGGCAATGTTCTATGCGTTGCTCACAAGAGACTTTCAGGTGGAATATGTTTGGAATTATTCAAATCGAAGTCTGTCATGGTTTTACACCCTAACCGCCTTCTATGCCGGTCAGAAGGGATCGCTCCTCCTGTGGGCATGGCTATTGTCCATCTTTTCTGTGATCGTGGTCTTTCAAAACAGAAAAAAGAACCGGGAACTCATGCCTTATGTGCTTGGGATCTTGATGTCGATCACTTTTTTCTTCACCGTTCTGATGGTCTTCTCAACCAATCCCTTTGAGCTGCTCAACTTCACACCCCGGGATGGTCAAGGATTAAATCCACTGCTCCAAAATCCGGGCATGATATTTCATCCCCCAACCCTCTATCTAGGTTATGTGGGAATTACAGTCCCTTTCGCGTTTTCAATAGCCGCCCTCATTACCGGGCGACTGGGAGACGTCTGGATAAAAACCACCAGGAGATGGACCATATTTTC
>JAQYVK010000603.1 GCA_030145585.1 Desulfatiglandales bacterium
GCCAAAAGTCAGATGCATCCAAATAGCTTGATTTTATGGTCATGGCACCTTTTAAGCCATCCCATCCCGATAGAGCACCCCGGATATCCAGACGGCTTTGGCCTACCCTCATCTTCCATGAGTCAATGTTGATCTTTTTTCCGGAAAAACCCACCTTGAAATTGAACCTGTTGATGGGTGAAGGGAGGTCCCTTGTTTGAAAAAGGAGATTTTTCCCTTCCAATTTCCCGGTAACTCTCGTGGTTGAAGGTTTCCGACGAGATATCTTCGCTTCTATCTGTCCATGCAGATGGCCTTGAGCCGGGATGGCCCCTTTCTTAAAATGAAGCCCCAGGTCGGTCAAGGAGAGGGATGGCACGGAAACCTTTAGGTCAAAGGGGTCCTTGTTTGAAAGGAATTTGGCGGTGGATACCTCCACTATAGAGCCGCGTAGCTTAAATATACATTTTTTTAAATCAAACTGTCCTTTCGGACCCAGATCAAGCTCAAAGATAATCCGGTCCTGGCTGCCGGGTGGATCCATGAAATAGTCGTTCGCATCCAACATCATACCTTCCAGGCTAACCAGACCCTTGGTGGACCAACCATCACCCTTCTTTTGAATGGACACTTGTACCGGAGCGGTTCGATTGAATTTGAACGGACTTTTCTCTCCGTTGTAAAAATGAGAAAGGATTTCTTGAAAATCCGCGTCAGCGTATATGTCCGCTTGCCGAAAACTGAATTCTCCTCCCTTGAGTCCGGCCACACCTGTGATTTTAAATTTAGAGTCTCCCCAGGATCCTATACCGTTTATTCGTCCCTGCTCCTTTTCATCAATTCGGATGTCAACCCCTTTCAATGCCAATGGAAATATCATATCCTTTTGAGTGATTTTTACATTTCTTAAAAGGAATTCTCCATTAGTGACTTGAGGAAATTCCCAGCCCCTTTCATAGAGGATGGTGACTTGTGCATCCAATTTCCCTGCGACCGATTGAACTCGATCACACCACCGACGGACCTCCTTGGGGATGAGGTCCATCTCCATCTGTTTGATCAAATCACGGAGATCAAAAGATCCTACCAGCGAAACCTCATAGGAGGGTTTGCTACCATACACCCCTTCTATGCCTAAATCGCCTCCCCTGATGGTGGAACTTCCGAACCGGGCACCCAATCCGGAAATTCCCAAGGTTCCCTTTTCAATGTTTACCTGAGCCGAAATCTCTTTTAAGGGCTGCGTTAACCCAAGGCCTAAGAGTTTGACATTTTTACATGCGAATTTTACCGTGAGGACGTCATGGTTTTGAGGCTGTGTAAGATTTTCAATTTGATTCAAATTGCCTTTTATGGACAACATGTCTAATCGTGCATAACCTGCATCCAGCATGGGAAACAATTCGGTTTCTAGCCATGGAGGCAAAAGCGTGGTCGGGAAATGGGTTTTCAAGACATCAAAGGCAATAAATGGGCTTTCGACCTCCAGGCTCAGGTAAGGATCCTTCTGCTTCAGATCGAGCAGGAGGGCGATGGAGAAGGACATATCATCGGTCTTTAATTGTATGGAAGGGATGCTAATCTCCTTGCCTTTTATGACGGATTTGAAATCGATGTTGATTTTTGACACTGAAATATCTTTTTCCTGTTTTCCGTTACGGAGTACGAGACGAAAAGATTCAAATAGCACATGGCCACCCACGGACATGGGCCCTTCCAGGGAGCCTGTCATATTCAAGCGGGCCTTAAATGCCCCACCCGTCACGGGGATTGCATCCGGCCATGGGATCCAGGTTGTTGGGACTTTCCCTGTCTCAACAATCATGTCCACCTGTGGGGAACTTTGATCTTCACCCTTTTGGATGAGGGTGCCTTTCAGATCAAAAGGAACTTTCTCTCCCTTGTGTCCAATCTTCCCCTGGCCACTCAACGTCAATGCCTCTGAATCCGGATTTCTCTGTTGGACATTAAAATAGAGGTCCTCTAAATGGAAAGGGATATCTTTTATTCGGACAAACCCCCCATCCACGACCACGGATTGGATACCAGGTATCCGGAAAGGGGGAAGCTTTTCTACTGAAGAGCCTTCTTCCGTTTTTACGGACAGCTGCCCCTCCTCCATAGCCAACTCAATTTTAGGCTCAAATAGATAAAGTCTTGAGGGTACGATGCTCCCTTTGAGGAGCTGGCCTGCATCAAATATGATGATCACCCGTGAAGCGACGATGTTTTCGGACCCTACTCTCGATCTGGCCTCCAATTCATTGACAAAAATACCAATACCCCGCCATAGGCTGAGTTTGATCTCACCGGTGCGAATATCAAATCCGGTGGCATCCGAAATCCTCTCTATGATGAAGCGCTGAACATCCGGCTTTCTGATGAGGGAATTGGAAACAACAAATGCCCCAATGGTGAGAAGAATCACCAAGACTGGGAGGATGATATAGGCTCTCATTTTTTTAGGAAAAATATTCAACGTCACTCCGCTTCAACAAACCATTTAGACCAAGTCACATGATTACACCTTAAGCTCTCATTCGAGCTCCGTCCTTTTTTGGACACGAAGGTGTATTTGTATTGATTATTTCGTTTTGCTGGATATTAGTGATGCAAAATAGTCCTGCAGGATTTTCCCGTGATCAAAGGCCAATTTCTCAGGCAGGGTGTCCTTATTAAATATGCCTATCTCGGCTGCATCATCAGCGGCCAGTGGCTCGCCTTGGGCTTTTGCAATAAAGACAACCGTGATGGTATGCATTCTCGGATCCCTATCAGGCTCTGAATAGGTACCAAACTCTGAAACAAGGGTTACATCGAGTGAGGTCTCCTCTTTTGCCTCCCGAACGGCAGACGCCTGGAGGCTCTCACCATAATCAACGAAACCACCCGGCATCGCCCACCCAAAGGGAGGGTTTTTTCTTTTGATCAGCACGATGCCTTCGTCCATTTCTATGATGATGTCAACCGTTGGGAAGGGATTACGATATGTCTTTACGATTTTCCCGCAGTGGGGGCATAAGAGTTGGTCCTTCATTTAACCTGATCATTCCTCAATAGCTGGTCTCTTATGAAAAATACTCTGAACAGGGCCGTCAGGTTGGATGAAATTGCCAAAATAAGAAGCGTAATAGTTAACAGTACAGGGCCAACCTTGGGTATAGAACCCAGCAGAGATCCTATCACCAACAGGGTTATCCTCTCCGGTCTTTGCATCATTCCTTTCTTACATTCTAGGCCAAGGCCTTCCGCCCTAGCTCTTGTATAGCTTACCATAAAAGAGCCTACTATGGCCAGAATGATTATGACGACCGTCCAGGGGCTGGCTTCCCGTCCCTGACCGGGGTTCGGGAATCCCGAGAGAATCACACCCCCTGCGAAGTAATAGGCGAGCCCAATGAAGAGGAACATATCGCTATACCGATCCAAGGTGCTGTCAAAAAAGGCCCCAAAAGGGCTACTCTTTTGGGTTTGCCTGGCAATTTGGCCATCCAATGCATCACAGGTCCCAGCCAACACAACCACCCAGGCCGCCCAGAAAAATGAACCGGTGCTGTAAATAGCCCCAGCTACTACACTCAGGATGAATCCTGTAATGGACAGGACGTGGGGATGTATTCCCATCCTTGCAAACACATCTGCTACTGGGGCTATAATTCTCAGGTATCTTGTCTTGTTTTTCTCACTGATAAAGACAATTTCAGCCATTGTATTGCCATATTTCAATGAGCCGCTTCAGCTCGGCGTCGTTTACAATCCAAAAAGACATCAAAGGGATTTTCTCTTGTCAAAAAAGTTAGTTACAAGGGATTTGTCATAAATTTAGTCGCCCTGATCCTCTCCCCCACCTCCTCAGTGATGAGTTCATATAGGGGCGCATCCCACAACTTATGCGGGGACAGACCGTCACCCTCTCGTTTCAACCTTTCGTTTTTGGCCAGGACTTTCAACAAAAGCATGTCATTCGAACCATATTTAGGGTGTTGAGCTTTGCCGGCTATTTTGTATGCGAAAGTGATTAACGCAATAGACGTTATGGCACTTCGGTCCCTGGCATAATCCCTGAGCGTGATATCCACAGAACGGACACGATCAAGAATCTCTTCCGGGATATCTTTGAGCCTCGTGTCTTTGTTAAATTCGGTAGAAAGCCACTCGAAAATGTCCTTCCCAATAAAATCGACGATTCCATTACTCTCTCTTTGATTCATTTCAGATTCTGACTCCGATAACTTTTAGGGGGTTATTTGTTTAGACCGGGTCCCGGTTAAAACCAGTTTTCAAAATAAACGATGAATAGGGGCAAATCAACACTTATCCGCCTTCCCGTCACCTTTTCTCAAATTGTGCTTTACCCGTTAGTCTGCCTGTTGGACACAAAGGATGCCCTTTCAATGCTCTATAACCTGGAGTCCCAGAGCCCCATCTACGGGCAAGCAAGAGCACAAACTATGGCTTAACCAGTCTCAGAAAGCTAAGTTTCTTGAACTCTCGCCCGCTCCCCCCTCAGGGTTACTAGAGCTCACAGAGGCCACAGAGGTTGATTTTTCTTTTTACTTCCGGTTGAGGGGACCGGAAGCAAAAAATACCCGCCCTCCGGGGGAAAGCCATACTGACCCTCGCCGATTCTCCAATTCAATATCACCCTCACAGGACAATGATTCGTTCACAAAACCTTGCGCGAAGCGCGTGGGTTTTTCTCCTGCCGTCCATCTCAACGGCAGGAGAAAAGATTCCCCCTCCTCTGCGCCCTCTGCGTGCTCTGCGAGAGATATATTTTCTGCTTCGTACTAACCCTGATCACTCTTGCTTCCATAGGGTGTAAAATACCACAACGGGGAATAGATACCCTCATTTATCTCTAAAAAAAGGGCAATAGTCAAAGAATCATTTCCGTGGAATCTGGTTAAATATGGGAAGAGGGGTCACCAGTTGACAGCAAATCAGAGGCATCCCTTTACAAAGATGAATTCGAATGGTAGCTAAAGGCCTAGGGCACAGGGCCAGGATAAAAGGCTTGTAGGATGGGTAGAGTAAAGCGATACCCATCAAAATACTATATTAATTTTCGTGTTTTCCTTATTTCGTGTTTTCGTGATTATTTGTTTTTGGTTTAGGAGGAGCGAATTTGGACTTTAGTCAGTGTAAAAGCATTATGGAAAACGTCTCTAAGGTCATCGTGGGAAAGGAGCATTCCATTGAGTTACTTATGATCGCCCTTCTGGCGGATGGGCACGTCTTATTGGAGGATGTTCCGGGGCTTGGAAAAACCCTTATTGCCAAGACCCTGGCAAAGAGTATTGGGGGATCTTTTAAGAGGGTTCAATTTACTCCCGATCTGTTGCCCTCGGATGTCACAGGATTCAATGTATATAATCAGCAAACCTGTCAGTTCACCTTTCAATCGGGACCGGTGCTATCCAATGTTTTACTGGCCGATGAAATCAATCGTGCCATCCCACGCACCCAGTCCAGTCTGTTGGAGAGCATGGAAGAACGCCAAGTGACCGTTGACGGACAGACCTTTCCTTTGCCCAAACCGTTTTTTGTTATTGCTACCCAGAACCCCATTGAGTTGGAAGGGACTTTCCCTTTGCCGGAGGCACAGCTTGATCGGTTTCTCATTAGGATAGGTTTGGGATATCCTGATAAACAAGAAGAGATGTCCATCCTTGAACGTTTTCAAGAAAAAGACCCTCTAGAAGCGCTGGAGGCGGTAATAGATCCGGGAAAACTTTCAGATTTACAAGAGGCTCGAAAGAAGGTCTATGTATCCGGCCCTGTACGGGAATACATCACGGAAATTGTGAGGGCGACACGCGAGCATGGGGCATTTCGTTTTGGGGCCAGTCCTAGAGCTTCTCTCGGCTTGATGCGGGCTGGTCAGGCCATGGCGGCGCTCCGTGGTCTTGAATATGTCCTGCCGGATCATATCAAGACCCTGGCGATTCCGGTTCTTGTTCATCGAGTGATTCTGAAAGAGGAGGAAAGGTTGCGTGGGGAAGTCCCGGAGCATTTTCTGGAAGAAATTCTGCTCCAGATCCCGGTACCTCTTGGCGTGGCAAAGCCTGCCCGCGGTCAGCTTGTAGGCGACGACGGCGCCGCCACCGAATAGGCTGATGACTGTGGAGAGGCAAGAAGATAGAGTCCCGACGGTTTTCATCATTCCCTTAGTCCTGCTCTTTGTGTTGTTTTTCCTTTTTGTCGCCTTGTTACAAAATCATTTTGAGCTGACCATTTTTACGATTCTTATCTTGATCATGATGGGCGGTGCAAAATTGTGGAGCAAGGCGGTCCTTTCCGGGCTAAGGTTCTTTCCAAAAATCAACAAACAAAAGGTTTTCCCTGGTGAAACAATCACGCTCCAAATAAGGGCGGAGAATCCCAGGTTCCTGCCTGCCTGGCTCCAGATGAGCTTATCCTTGGAGAGCACGCTGCAGCCCACTTCGGGCGAAGAGACATTAATAAAAGAGAGTGGCCTGTTGTGGTATGAACAAGTGCAATTCTCATGGGAACTGGTCCCCCAAAAAAGGGGTGTGTATCCGATAGGCCCCCTCCACGCCAGGGTCGGGGATTTGTTCGGCTTCTTTACCGGACAAAGGGAGGCGGGAGACGGTTTGAGCATAACGGTTTACCCACGACTCGTACCGGTCCAATCCTTTTTTATCCCCAAGAGGGATTTCTTCGGTGTTCCGGGGGGGAAGAGCCCTGTGCAGGACCCGATCTATATCTTGGGTACCAGGGACTATCAAGGATGGCAGCCTGCCAAATATATTCACTGGAAAACGAGCGCGCGGCACAACCGGTTGCAAGAAAAGGTCTTCGAACACTCGGAACAGGAAAAGGTCTTAATGGTTGTTGACGTGAGCCGGTTTCAGGGGGAAGGCGCGGCTGAGGCATTCGAGCGTACCCTTGAAATCGTGGCATCCGTGGCCGTTCAACTCGACCAGAAGGGATATGCTGTCGGGTTTGTTACCAATGGCTCCCTAGTGGGGGGCGGCACAACGGTGCTGCCGGTTGCCGCAAGCCCGGGGCAGATATCTGCCATCCTGGAGCTTTTGGCCAGACTCAACATGGAGGCCCAGGGAAATCTTTTGGATACGCTAAAACGTGGGTTGGATTTACCATGGGGTGTGAGTTGTGTTTTCTTTTCCTATGAAAAAGAAGAAACGGCTCTCACGGTGGAAGAATACTTTTCGCACCGGAAGATACCCACCGTTTTTTTCCAGTGCGGGCCTCGTTCCGTTCATAGTGAAAACGAGCATGGGCTTAATAAACGGATCTATCGGCTGGAAGACCTGGGCCGTATTGAGGGCTTATGAAAGGCTGGAAAGACGGGCTTATTTATACAGCGGGTGGTGGTATGGAGCTGACCTGGCTCTATGCGTGGGCTACCTTCTCTTTGACATTCGTCCCGAATCGACCATTCCCCTTGCCGGAAGCAATCGCTACGTTTGTCCTGGCGGCTACCCTGACCTATTTATCCATAGGAAGGGGTCTGAGGGTATTTCAGGTCCTGGGGCTGCAGTTGTTGGGTCTTCTCCTCACAGGTTCAAGAATTATTTATCTCTACACCGACAGGACCCATCCCTATTTTAGTCGAGATTGGGTCCTGGTTTTTTTTAACAAATCAAGAGATCCCGTGGAATGGTTTATCTTGATCTTTGTCCTCTTCTGGATCCTCTGTTTCTGGTTCGGAGGTGTCACGCTGGCAAGGAGACAAACGGCTTACCGAGCCCTTTGTGTTCGCTTTGACCTGGGAGCGGTCGCATTTCTTGCACTTCTGTTGTTGAAGTTTCTTATCCTTTACAAAGAGGGTCCCAACCTGCAGGATCCATTCACCGATTTTTTATTCTTTCCATTTTTTGTGTTCGGTCTGACGGCCGTTGGCCTTTCAAGGAATCGGAGTGATGTCCAAAGGGGGTTTCTTTCAGGATACCAGGGCATGGGCGTGATCTTAAGTTTTACGGTGATCGTACTCCTTTTCGGGACAGGCTTGGTACTGCTCTTCCTGCCTTACCTTACCCTCGCTGCCGAGACGGGGTACGTCGTTATCCAAGAAGCAGCCCGGCCTCTGGAACCCATTTTGGTATCAATTTTACGTTTTATTTTTATGCGTCAGAGAAACCTGAGGGAAACGCCGCCAGGAACATCCAGTGAACCTGATATTAATTTTTCCCCTTCTGTTGAGGAGAGCAGTTGGTGGATGGAGCTTCTTACCAAAATCGGCGGTTGGGGATTAACGGGTTTGGTCGGCCTGTTCGGTCTGGTGGTCTTAGGTCTCGCCCTATGGTATTTGACAAAATGGCTCCTCTCAAGAACCTCCCATGACACGAGGAGAGAGGGCTTTTTGCGCCTGATTCTTTTATGGGCCGCAAGCATATGGGCTATTCTGACATTCTTCCTGGAGAAGGTGAGGTTCAGAAGGAATGGGTCTCAACTTGCCGTTCATCTCTACAAGGCCCTTTTGGGCTGGGGGAAACACAGTGGTTTACCTCACATTTTAAGTGAAACGCCCACAGAATATAGCCGGCGTCTTTCTCACCGATTCCCCGAAGTGAAAAAAGAGGCCGGGTTGATTACCACGGTCTTCAACCGGCATGTTTACAGCAATACGGCTCCTGATACTCAACAATTGAACCGGGCCGGAATCGCCTGGCGAAAGATGCGCAGTCCTCTACACTGGCCGTTAAGACTGAAGTCCTGGTTCTCCCCACCGGCCCCCCGCCAGGATTAATCTCCAGTTTCCTTTATGTGTTCACCACCCGCT